>JASJFV010000314.1:0-5070 GCA_033791885.1 Gammaproteobacteria bacterium
GGCGACCGGGTGCCAGGGAAAAGGCATTGAAAAAGGAACTGGCCATAATCCTCGATGCGGCAGCTAAAAAGATGGATATACCGGCTTCGCTACTGGGGACACGGCGTGATCTGACGGCATTGATACACGGTGATAGAGAGCTCGCCGTGTTGCAGGGCTGGAGGGCTGAGGTTGTGGGACACAAGTTGTTGGATCATTTGCAAGAACAGGAAGACCTGTTACAGGCATAAGCTGGTTTAGCGGAAAGGTCGGGCTCGATTTAGACGCTTTTAAATGATCCGTGATCAATATTGATCAGAAAAGCACTTAGCGCTTAAACAATGAGTTGAAATTCAAACTGATACCATTAAATGTGCGATTGGAACTAAAGCGATACTCAAGCCCAATACGGCTGAATTTCAGCCAGCCTAATTTAAACGGGTTATTCCGGCGACTGTATGCGAGTCCAGCAATAAACTGGTCATTGAATGAATCGAAACCACCTTTCGTTTGTGCGAAGGCAAGATCATCAAATAAGTATGAATAGCCGAGGCTCCAGTGCAGATCAATAGGCTTACCCGAAGAACGGGAATGTTTTAGTACCTGACGATATTCAACCGCTGTCAGTAAAGCTGCAAGATCGTCGGACTTACCGATCTCAGGGTTGTATCCGGCATAATAGAGGTTGTTAATCAGAGACCAGTTATCGGTATCTGCAGGAAAGGTAAAGCGACTTTTTATACCGGAATAATATATCCAGGAAGAATTATTCGTCTGCAGTTCATTTCCCCAGCCAACATTAATGAAAGGCCGAAGGTACCATCGTTGGCTTAAGGGAATTTCCAGTTCCAGGCCTGGGGTGAAAGTGATGGTGCCAAAATTATCAGGTTCTATTATTCCTGGTAAGTCATCAATATTGTGAAAGCCCAGCGTCAACGGGTAATGAATTTCGAAGCCGATTTTCCGCTGACCGGATTTCGTGATGGACGACGGGCGAACAGTCTGTCGGAATGGCAGGTTCAGCGCGAACACTGACCTGTTATCATCAATCTGGTACCAGCCGGTGCCGAAGAAGGCAGAATATGCCCAGTGAACAGTTTGAAATCCAGAATCATCCGCATGTAACGATGCAGGCAGGGCAGCAAGCAACAGTAACAGTAAGCAACAGGGTCGGCGAATTATGCGGTTTATTGAGTTCATAATTATTAATTGATCACCTTAGGCAGCAAATGCTGCCACACGCTCAATAGTCCAGAATGCCGCAATGCCACCGATCATGTAGGTGATAACCGTTTCCCCCCAGCGCATAGGCTGGCTAATCAAGCGTTTTAGAACCATGCCGATCAGCAATACGGTTGCAACAAAAATTAACTGGCCTACTTCAACACCAACATTGAAAAACAGCAGGGCAAGCGGTATATCAGATTGAGGTAATCCTATTTCGGACAGGGCGCCTGCGAAACCAAAGCCATGAAGCAAACCAAAGATGAAGGCAACTAGCCACGGGTAGCGCTGCGCCAGTCCGATCTTGCCCTGTTGCATGTGGATGATCTCGGTCGCCAGGAACAGAATGCTCAGCGCAATCACCGCTTCTACCGGTGCCTGGGGGACGTTTACGTAGCCCAGCGTCGCCGCTGCAAGCGTTATGCTATGTGCGACGGTAAACGCAGTGATGGTGCCGACCAGGCGCCTCCAGCCCTGTACGATTAACAACAGGGCAAAGACGAACAGCAGGTGGTCAATGCCCAGCAGGATATGCTCAATGCCCAACGACAGGTAGGTGGTGATTACTTCCAGAGTCGAGGGTATGCCGCTGACCGTAAATCGAATATTGTCGGGTGCCAGCCTGACGGTTTGTGTGGCGCCGCCGACGTGTGTCACGCGGGCCAGTACATCGGTCAGTGTGTTCTGTAAGCCCTCAATAGCGATATCAAAATCTTTTAATCCACCGGCACAAACGATGCTCCACTGCTTGACCATGGCCGCAGCCACCTTGCGGCTTGAAGGTGGTGTCTGCTCTGTGCATGTTTCAGGGAAGACGGGTGTCATGCGCAGCACCGCATCACCTTTCATCGGTATCTTCCACAACACCTGGTAACGTTCTGGAGTAGTTTCGGTAATTTCAAGATAGCCGGGGCGTACTTCATGCGCCATGCCCGGAATGGTAGTGATCAGCAAAAGTATAAGGCTGAAGAGGCGCATCACTTGGTGACCGGTTCGACTACTATGTTATAGCGTTTACGTAATTCGCTATAAAACACTTCATCCATCGATCGCCGCTGCTGCGCCATCCATTCGTCGCGCACCTTGTTACGTACTTCATCCAGCGTTGACGCTTTTGCGTTGCTTTTTGCATCGACACGAATGAGATGCAGGCCATAACCCGACAGAACCGGACCCTGCCAGCTGCCGACAGGCAACTGGAAAACCTTCTCAGCGAACTGCTGGCCAAATAATCGAGAAACCCCCTGCCGGGTCAGGTGTTCGTGCTGCTGACCAAACATGAAGGAATCGCCGGCCGCCATGACATCGATTGTTGAACCGGGTTGAGTTAGTTCGTTGAGTAGTCGACTAGCATCCTGCTCAACATTTACACCGCGCTGGTCCGCATTCAGATAAATCTGCTCGAAGCTGATCCGTGCGGGTACTGCAAATTTATCAGCATGGCTATCAAGATAGGACTGCAGATCAGTATCGGAGGGCTCAGCCTGTGAGGCGAGGTCGGCAGAAATGAATTCTACTTTCTGTGCCAGGCGACGCCGCACGATAGTGTCGTTCTGGTCCAGCCCCATAGCCAGTGCCTCGCGGTACAGCACTTCTTCACGGATCTGTGCTTCTATTAGCCCTTCAAGCTCGGCTTCAGTTGGCAGGCGCTGCCACTTTCTTTCCCACAATGTAATCAGGCGATCGATATCAGACTCGCTAATGACGATGCTATTACTGTCGTCAGTAGTTTCGTTAGTTTGCACGCCATAGAATATAAAGAGCGCCGCCCCTATCAGCAAAAAATGCAACAGGGGCTCGCGTAGCCACTTATTTAACAAATGCTTACTCCAGGATTATGACTTGGGTGTATACCAAATCGGTGATGTATAGGCGCGTTCCTGGGTCACCATTTTTGCGTCTTTTGGCATTTTGACATTGAAACGTTTGGCTTCGTAGGCTGTCCAGCGTGGTGTTGGTATTTCGAGCACGCGGACATAGTAAAACGCTCTCAGCTCTGCATCAAAGTCCGGGTCGGTCCATGCAGCGATCAGTTCCGGGTCGCCGATGGTGTTGGTCCAGGTGGCGTTGGCCACGTCGACTGTATTGCCAACTGCTGTCTTGCAGCGGCCATTTTTGTCGATCTTGCGGTCATCGGATACCGCGACGTCATAGACACGCTCCTGCGCCTTGCCGTCTTTGCCAACCCAGCCCTTGATTATCTGGATGCGGTCGAGGTTGCCGCTCATGGCATCTTTCATCGCTGCCACCAGGAAGGTAGGTGACTTGCCATCTGCTGCCTGGCTGAGGTTGCCGCCCATGGGTACACCGCGGCTGTAACCGGCTTCTGCAGGTTGACGTGAATTTGCGTCGGTGTCGGTAAAGTCCCAGCCACCGAAGAAGCGCACTGCCATGCGACTGCCAGTAGTGGCGTAGGTCTCTTTGCGTGCCATGGCATCGAAGATGGCTGCACGTGTATTTTCCTTCGCCCATACCGCGGCGTAGCCGGAAGAGGCCATCTGGTGGCCCATGATCTTACCGTTGGCGCCACCAATGACAACGTGGCTGGCACGTTCAGGTGAAGGTTCTACGCCTGAATGTTTGCCGAAGAAGTTGTTCTCTTCAACCGCTGGTAGTGAGGTGTGCGAGTCGGTACTGCCGATTTGACCAAACTTGTACGGGTTCACACCAAGTTTCTGTTCAAACTCGAGTCCACGCTTGAGGCCGGAGCGCGCATACTCACCGGCCAGCATTTCGTCAGTCTTTGATGCGCTCATATCCAGGTTGCCCAGGTCCCATGTCTCGTAGTCGGCAAATTCGTCGTCAGGTGACAGGAAGGGGTGTGCTTCACCATCACCCTTGATCTGGGTGCTCTCATACAGTGGCTCCCACTGCTGGCGGCGACTGGCATAATCTTTGTCTATGGGTTTTCCGGACAGGGTTTCGACGTCAAACATAATGCCATTGGCGAGGTTGCCATTATGCGGGATGGCGAGCAGATCACCGCCGGTCTTTTCTTCATAGGCCTGCATCGCATCCCACAGGCGCTCCGGATCGGCACTGTCTTGCAGGGTGAATGGCAATGTCTGGCGAGCTTCACTGCCGCCGTCTTTATAGATCACGACACGGTGTAGGTTGTTGCCCTTCAACAATGAAGTCCATTCATAGCCGATAAAGGCGGTGAACTTACCCGGCTCGTTGAATTTTTCAGCCGCCTCGATAGTCTGGTGCCAGATCGGCTTCATCAGCTCCGGGTTATTGGTTTCCCATGGCATTTTACCCTGTGAAAACATCGTAATGATCTCGAGTGCAGCATCAACTGAAGCCTGGCCGCCTTCATTGATCGCCTTGTTCCATCTGCGTCCTTCTTCCTTTTCCATCATTATAGGATCACCGGCGGCAAACATATCGAAAAATCCCATGCCGTCGGAGTGATCAGCAATCACCACAAAATCTAGTGGACGTCCCAGTTTAGCCTTGAAACCTTTTGATGCCGTTACTTCCTCTCCACGTGTAAAGCGATAGGCATCTTCCAGCCCCAGGCGGTTGCCGAAGGTGCCTGCATCCATTGACAGGCGGGTATGTAAATGAGTATCGCCAAAATAGACGCTGGTAGGATAATTTCGATTAACATTCGGAGAAAATTCTTTCTTCGGTGCAGTAGTATGTTCTTTATCGAACATCGCTGATGTGGTGGCATTTGCAGTACCACTGATCGCCATCAGCACTGCTATAGACAGGCTAGTGCCTGCCAATTTTCTGTTTGTCATAACTTTTTTCCTTGGGTACCTGTTTTGTTCTTACATTGTTTTTCTGGCTGCGGTTTCAGACTGGCATAGAGTAGGCTGTGCTTCGCAGGACTGTGGTGTATACCAGATCGGTGATGTA
>JASJFV010000315.1:0-12808 GCA_033791885.1 Gammaproteobacteria bacterium
GTTCCGAATAAGAGACGATATGAATCTGGAAGTCTATTTTTCGCGCTCATGCGGCATGCGTACCTTTCAGCTATTAAGATGTGGCAGAGACTAGAATTCAGCAAGGAATATAAACGCCAAATCCCCATGCCTATGTGTGAAGTTTACACGCTTCCATGTCGATGTGTGTTTTATATCTTGATACTTCTATGATGCAACATGTTGGCAAAACTCCGCCAACCACAAGATAATTCCTGGGAGTGTGTTATTCAAATGGAGATATCGTGAGGAATCTTATAGTGTCAATATAATGCTAGATTACCCGTAGGTTCAGAAACGACACTGCAGATGGGCATTGGGCAGATTATGACGATAGATACTTGTTACGGAATGACCTGTCCCAATGATTGCAAGCCCGATAATTGCTAAATTAAGATGCCTGATAAATCACCCCGCAGGGCAGTTTTTCTGCGTTCTCCGAGATTCAATACCTGGCCGAATTGAGACAAATTCACTCGGCCTGAAAATATCTGCTATTGAGGGATCTATAGTATTTTTCAGATCAGCTTTTGTCGGCTATGCGTTGAACTCGCAGTTGGTAGCGGTCATCTTCACTACCTGGCAGAGCCTGACAAAAAAACCACCCGAAGGTAGCTCTTATATTATGTCTGCTATCGACAGGAGCGGAAGCCTGTGCTGAAATAAAAAAAAGCCCCCGATATGAGGGCTGTATGAGTAGAACAAAGTATTCATTAAATGATATTCGAATATTGACCCGCTTATGGTTACGCTAGCGGAGTTACCATTAACACCGGAACCGCCTGCTGCGCCAATATTATCAACGGTGCCGCCATTGCAAAACTATCGCACGGTACCGAAACCCTTGTCCCCGGTGTGTGCTGGTATCGGTAACCCGGCAATACGCATACCCTGCGTCACCGGCCCACCCGGAAACAGGCGCCAAAGGTATTTTTTACCACCGTGACCGGCAAATATTTCATCGAGCATATCCTCGAGATCGCGCCCCTTTTCTGCTTCTCCAAGCTCCAGGAAATAGTCACGTAAACACTCGATCACTCCCAGGTGTTCATCGGTGAGTTCGATGCCCTCTTTATCGGCCATTTCACGCACGTGCGTTACGCCTAAACCATCTAGCAACTGTTTGCGGTGGGTACGCTCCTGGCTGTCTATATCGGTATCGACACTCCTGTCGACCATCCATTCAACCAGTTTCTTTCTCTGTTCTAGATCCAGTGTGGTAATCATATCGTTATCTCCTATGGGACTATTTAATTGTAATTAATGATGCCGGCAGCCGGTCCATCGCAGTGGCATTGCCAGAGACTGCCTGACCGCGGCTGCCCGAGTTTCAGTCAGATTGACTGACATCTCATCGGCAGTCTTGCTGTAGCTCTTTACTTGCGTATTCCTTCAACCGACAGGAACAATTCGAGTTCTTGCGAAACCTGGCCGAGGTCATAGTCTATACCAAAACTCTTGAGCACAAAATTCGTGGTGCAGGTAAAGCCACGACGGTAACCACCCCTGGGCTTTTTTTACCTTTAGAAAATACAACTCTTTCTTCTTATGATCGTTCCGTAATTTACGGCTATTTATTATTTCTTTGTCATCTCTTTGTCATCTCTTTGTCATTAAGCGTATCTACACTTATATCAAAATAACTATTGTAGAGAAGGATATTAATGAATATTGCAGGCATGACGATACATATCCCCCAGGACCTACATCCAGATAATCAGGAAAGGCTTGAAGGTGAACTAAGACAGCCTGAAGACGTATCGGCGGCACGTTTCAATTCTAGAATTAAGAAAAAGAAGCAGAGATCGTGCGCCAGCACAGAACCAATACATCAACTCATGACCCGCGGCCAGCGGTTATGTACCGCATCCTCCATTTCAGGTTCAATGGTCACGACATAAATCCGTTGCTCATACTGATCACGGGCAACCAGGCCCTGTAGCCACTTGCCTTTGGTCAGGTCATACCAGTGGCTGTGGCCTTCGATGTCTTTCTCCATGAAGGATTTGACTGGAATTTTCACCGGCACAGGAAACCAGCGCTCCCAGCGCCCGCTGTAAATGGAATCCAGTCGCGCCCAGCCGCCACGGGGTAGACGACCTGCCTGGTCACTGCGTCGCCCCCAGGGCAATAACTGAATTACACCATTTTTTGCCCGCACCGGCAGCATCGCTTTAGGGTTAGGGAAATAGACCCGGATATCCTGGCCATTATGAGTGTAGTAGACGCCGCCGCACATGAGTTTAAACAAAGTTCTCGGTGTTCAGTTTTCTGTTTTCAGTTAAAGCCGGCTGATTCCGACTTTCGGTGTTACTGAACACCGAAAACCGAAAACTGTGTTTTGTTTCATATCGTCTGCCTGTGCCCGTAAGGCTTCCATGCCGGTGCAATGACATTAGGCATGCTGGAGCGGTTCAGCAGGCGGGCAGGTGCCAGGGTGAATTCACCGTAGCGCTGGTTGATGCTGTCCATGACACAATTGACTTCATTCATCTCATCCTGGTGGCTGAACATATCCAGTTGTCCGCGTGCAGGGCGTGGGTCAAGGGCCGTGACCTGTACCTGGTGGATACCTTGTCCATGCCAGTATATGGCAAGGAACCGTCGGCATAATGCCATGATCTGGTGTCCGTCATCGGTGGCGGTGATGCTGCGCTGCTTGCTCGAAAGCCAGCCATCGGCGCAGCGCAGGCCGAGATAGAATTTCTGTGCCTGCAAGCCGTGCCTGCGTAAGCGGCTGGCTACTTTTTCGCTCATGTGCAGCAGGTACAGCAGTAGTATCTGCTCGTCCTGCGTGTTCGGCGGCATTACTTTCCCGTGACCAATAGATTTAGGCGGAGGAACATTGAGCTGCAGTGAATCCGGATCTGCACCCTGGCACATATACCAGATGCGGCGCCCTGGGTTGCCGAAGCGCCGTGCCAGTACGCTGATCGGTAGTTTGTGCATGTCACCACAGACATGTACGCCGTGTTCAGCGAGGAAACGGCCAATGCCAGCGGCGATACCGCATAATTCAGTGACCGGCACATTCTTTAATCGTTCACGCGACTGCCAGGGTGGAATAACGGCCAGTCCATCGGGTTTGTTCAGTTTAGCCGCATATTTGGCGGTGGTTTTGTCTCCGCTGACACCCACTGAGCAGAGAACACCAGAGACCTGGTAAATGACCTTCTTGACCCGGCGCGCGATCTCCTGCGGCCGACCATGCAGTTTCTGGCAGTGTGTGACATCGAGAAAAGCCTCGTCGACCGAAAATATCTCGATATACGGGGTAATTTGCTGCAGCGACTGCATGATGTCACTGGAAACCTGGGCGTAACGTTGCGGCCGGGCAGGGCACTGAATGAAATCAGGGCAGAGTTTTAGCGCCTCTTTAACGCGCATACCTGTCTTGACACCGTAAGCACGTGCTTCGTAGGAACTGGTGATGATACAGGTGCCCTGGCGGCCATTAGTAATGCCGACAGGCAGTCCCTGCCATTCCGGGTGATCCCGCTGCTCGATAGAGGCGAAGAAGGCATTCATATCAGCAAGGATAATGGCGCGTGGCCATTCCTGCTGCCATTCCTGTTGATAAGGAGGAGGGCTTTCCATCAGCGATAGGTCCGCAGCTGTCCGGTCAGCACGCCCTGGATACGCACGCGGTTTGCCGGGTAAATCAGAGGCGACAGGTTGCGATTTTCAGCAACCAGCTTGATGCGTCGCCCGGAGAGGTGAAACAGGCGTTTAAGAGTGGCTTCCTCATCATCAATCAGGGCAACAACGATTTCACCATCGTCAGCGGTATCAGTGCGTTGAATGACTACCAGGTCACCATCGAGAATGCCGGCATCAATCATTGAATCACCTTCCACCTGCAGCACGTAACGTTCTTCACCCAGCAGCATTTCAGCAATATTTATCTCGTCATGGCCGGGAATGGCCTCGATCGGGCGACCCGCTGCAATTTTCCCCAGCAGCGGCAGGCTGGTTGATATCTCATCTGTTTCCACCAGCTCCAGTGTCCGCCAGCCGCTACGGGCACGCTTTAGCACACCGCGATCGATCAGGGTCTGTACGTGGCGGTGCACCGCGCCACGCGACTGGATATCAACGCCTTCACCAATTTCTCGCAGGCTAGGGGAGTGACCGTGGCGCTGAATGAAGGCGCGGATGAAATCCTGCACTTTTTTCTGTTGTGTCGTCAGCATGTGCTTACCCTCTTGAAAGTTCTCATAATGCTCCGTTGCAATAGTAGTGAACTTTTTGAGAACATTCAAGCGGGTAAGTGCCTGAGTCGGGTAAAAATTGCCAGCTTTAACTTTGTTTAATATCTATTTGATTTTAATGACTATTATAGAAATTTTAATTGGGGCATCTTTATCTATAAATTACATTAGATAGTATATTTATCTTATTGTTTTTATTTGTTATATACCGGAAGTTATAGTGACTTTCTGATGGTTTCGACGGTCTGTGGATAAGTCGGGAAATTATTTTAACTTAAGAGATGTTTACAGTGGAGAGAGTTTAGTTCTCTATTATTTTGCAGAAGCAGAATATCAATGAAGCAACGGGAGTGCAGTACAAGTTTTACGCAGAGATGTTGTTAGTCTGGAGTAACGCAGTAGAGGTCCTGCATTTATTCAGCTAAGGTTTTATCCAGCATGTGACCGGCCAGTTCTACGGCTGCTTCTGCGATTGTTTGTTCTGGCATTTTCGTGCAGAACTCATCGATTGCATTAAACAGGATATCTGCTTTTTTGTCGCTAAGGATGTCCTCGCCGCTATTCCATGCCGTCGAAGAGAGGAAACCGAGTATCCAGTTGCCGGCACTGAAGTACTCCATCGAAATACGTGATTGGCTCCATTCCTTGCAAGTAACATTGCCTGCTCCCATCATTCTGACTGTATCAGCCGAAACCGATGAAAATGGCAGTAAAACGGACGTCAGCAGTAGCGTAGAGAGTAATAGTGATTTCATTAGCAGGCCAGCCAGGTTAATAAAGATAGGTTGTTAAGGGTAGCCAGTTATTGACAAATGCTGACCAGGTCCCCGTGATAGGCAAGGGTGAGCTGACGGCTGTTTCCACAGAGCTGTCTGCGTAATAGCTGCTGAGTATATTGTGTAGATTGCTGAAGCGTAGGCGACGATTTGTAGAATACGCCAAGCAATTGATCCATAAGTGATTTTCTATCATAAATGGGCTTGATCAGCTTGAAGTCATCGCCCAGCTTTGCAAGTTTAGCCAGGCTGTTTATCGCTTCACTACGGTATTGCGTGCTGTCAATCAGCCCATAAGTCTGTGCCATTTTGTTATCGAATATCTGCGCGCCCATTTCATTGCGGATCATTTCGGGCTCCATATTGCGGTTTTTTGCCACATGATTGACGAAATTCTCGTACTCATTATTGACCCCGGCAGTGAGGTTAGCGATTTCTTCCTCGCTGGGTTTTCTGAATGGATTGCCAATATCCTTGCCACGACCGGCAGTAATCGCAGTTTTCTCGATGCCGCCCTCTGTGACTATACCGCCGCCAAACAGCCCGCCATCAGTGGCCATGGGTTTGTTAAAGTAGGTGAGTGAGGGGCCGAGAACGCCAATACTGCCAATCAGGCTGCCATAGTCGGCATAGATATTGTCTGCAGCTACCATCGCCATCACACCGCCTGAAGCGGAAATCCCCTCAATGTAAACAACTACCGGATTGCCGGTGTCTTCGCGGTATTCTTTGATAGCACGGTATCTCGCCTGGGAACCGAAGATTGTCCCGCCAGGGGTGCGAAATGGCATGAATATGCCCTTAATGCTGTCATCTTCTGCTGCCTCTTCCAGTGTTTCGACGATATCGTAACCATATGTCAGGAAGTCACTGAGACCAAAGCTGAAATCTTCTTCTGGCGCACTGCCAAGTATTATGCCATTCACCGGCACACTGAGTATTTTATTCTCGCTGTCTTTTTCACCTGAGACAAAACTGTAGTCTGTCTGCTCGGTATCCTGCCCGCTACTGAAACTGGTGCTGGTTGCTCCGATACCTGCTCCCAGGCCAATGAAGAAGACGCTGAAAAGGAAAATAATGACAAAGAAGCTGATAATGGCAAACAGGGTCTGTCCAAATATCCGGACAAAGAAGTTGAGTATGTTTTTCATGTGCTGGTTATTCCGGGTCTGGACATGGTCGTCCATGGTGTAGGTTTAATCGTGCTGGAAGTCTATAGTGTCGAGGTTCATGATATCTAGGATACTGTGTTTTTCAGGCAAAATACCAGCATTTTATACCTGCTAAACGAACGGGAACTCTGGTTATTTATAATATTCAGGTCATTAGCTGCGAGAAATATATCTTCTTAACGGTCATGCTATCCTTCAGCAGGCAAATATAGTACATCGATCACATTCATTTAGAATGATTGACGGGTGATTGCTTTATCACATTTTTTTACGGTTTGGCGGCCGCCAGTAGTTGATGAAGACGGCATGATGAAGATTAGTCACCAAGATGGTAAATGACCAGGAATCCATTGAATAAAAAAACTATAAATTTGTACCTGCCGGGATTATGGGCGCTACTGCGTCATGCTGGCAGTGAAGTCCTGGCACAAATGCCGTCATTCCAGCTTTTACTAAAACGCAGCGATAGCCTGGTAGAAAATCAACTTGAATCAGAAGCTTTGATACTCATGCGATTCGGCTGTCAAACGGATAAAAACAATGATGTCCCCATTGCAGCTCTTGAACACCTGGCTGAGGTAAATGCAGGTGATAATAGTGGCTTCTGGTTTCGTGCTGACCCGGTGAGTCTTCAGGAAGACCAGAATTACCTGATGATGGGCTACCCTTCAGAGCTGAACCTTGGCCTGGATGAAGCAACAGCCATGGCAGAAAGTATCAATCAGCATTTTGCAGAAGATGGCTGGCGTATTGAGGTTATAGATGCGCAGTGCTGGTATCTGAATCTGGATAAAAGCCCGGCTATTCACACTACAGCCGCCTGGCGTGTGATGGGGCGTGACGTTTTCAACTTAATGCCCGTTGGAAAAGATAGCGTTCAGTGGCACGCCTGGTTAATGGAAGTGCAAATGCTGCTTTTCGGTCACCCAGCAAACGAAGCAAGAATAGTGCAAGGGCTGGCACCAGTCAGTGGTCTCTGGCTATGGGGAGGAGGAGAATTACCTGTCCTGTCACCACCCGGTAAGCTTTTACTGCGCGGAGATTCTCTTTTTCTGCAGGGAGTAAGCAGACAAAGTGGCTGTGAGATAAAGGGCTTGCCCCGAGATATGTCAGAAGTGCTGACAGAAATGCCAGCCAATACAGAGCAACTGATCATGCTGGAACACGCGCGTACAGCATTACAGACGGGTGACCTGGATCAGGGAGTGTCAGCATTAAAAAAACTGGAGAAAGAAGTATTTCAACCGCTGCTCAGCTTGTTGAGATCAAAACAGCTTAACAAGCTGCTTGTGATTGATGCACCCGGGTACGTACTTGATGCAAGTGCTGGCGGGATGAAAAAATGGTGGCGCCGCAGGCAGTTTTTTTTCGAGGAGAAAAATTAATCATTTTCTTCGTCTGAATCTCACAGTAATAGCATGGAATAAGTAAGTATCAATAGCGTCACTATAGTTCGGTATAGATAGTAAAGGAGGCGTGTATCGTGATACGAATCAGAATCCTGCTGCTTATTTTATTCGGCCTGTGTTTTTCAGCGCCTGTTTATTCCCTCGTCAATATCTCGGACATCACATCTTCTGAGGATGCTGAAGAGGCTATCAACGTAATTAGCAAGCAGATTAAGAAATCCCCTGAACGGGCAGAATTATATGTCTCAAGAGGTGATATTTACTTCCTCATCCACGAGTTCGAAAGTGCAGAGGAAGACTACAGCAAAGCCATCGCACTGAATAATAACCTCGATGCTGCCTACTACGGGCGAGGTATGACCCTGGGCCGTCAGGGTATGGTAAAAGAGGGGATAGATGACCTGAGTGTTTTTATTCAGCGTAATCCGCAAAGCTCTCTCGGTTATACCAAGCGAGGCGTCAGATATATCTGGCTGGGAGACAAAGATAATGCGTTCAAAGATCTAAGCCGGGCTATTGAGCTGGATCCGGGCAATGCTGAAGCCCACGATGACCTTGGTGTGGTTCTTGCCCAGAAAGGTGAATATAGCAAAGCCATTGAGCACTTCCACACAACAGTCAGACTCGACCCGACGTATCAGAAAGCCTATCACAACCTTGCAATGGCCTATTTTATTACAAAAAATGATAGTCACGCACTGCAGTCAGTCAACAACTCGCTAAAACTTGCGCCTGAATTCCGCAATTCTTTACTGTTAAAGAGCAGGATCCTCGATGCTATGGGGAGGCATGATGAAGCAATGCAAATAAAAGAAGAGGCGGAGTTCTTGCCTCAGAGTGGACACTGGACAGAGCACGTGCCGGTGGAGTGATTTATTTTCGCTTCATCCACCAGATGATTCCAATTGCTACTGCAGCAGCCACACTAACGATAATCAGTACTTCATTTGTACCCATGCCAGCATCGGTATTAACAACGTCAACCATGAAGTCCTGAGACTTTTCTTTCATATTCTATACTCCGCGGCTTCATGCCACTGCAGGATACTAATTATTAAACTTTCAATATAATATGAGCAACGAATTTTTTAAATTTATTTAGACATTGTTGCTGTCTGCCAATTCAGGGCAATGTCATAAGGAGATGAAGTGGCCTGGATCTACCTGGTTATTGCCGGAATTTTTGAATGGGGCTGGCCAGTAGGCCTGAAGCTTGGCTGGACAGAAGAGGGAGCGAATTATGGCTGGATTGCATTTGCAATCGTATGCATGGCTGCCAGCGGTACGCTGCTACTGATTTCCCAACGCACCATTCCTATCGGGACAGCCTATGCGGTCTGGACTGGTCTGGGGGCAGTTGGAACCTTCTTCATTGGTATTATGTTCTTCGGTGATTCAGCAACACTGGCGAGGTTTTTCTTCATTGGCCTTATTATCATCGGCATCCTCGGGTTGAAGCTGTCTTCTGCACACTAAACTGGTTATATGCTGTTGAAGTGCCCTGGGTAGCACAAATACTCTATCTATATGCAATAAAGAGCAGAATGTCTCTGCTGAGCTTTAGCAACACGGTATCATCATCTAGAAGCCTGGTTATTTATCTGTTTTCTTCATCAATATTTCCAGCTTGGCAAAAACACCGGGAGAGGCATCCCAGTCTTCTTCCTCACGGAAGGCTACCTGCGGAGCTACCTCGACAAATAACCACGGGCGCCAGAACTGTCGGCGGTAGCGTACGGCAAGTGCGCTGCTAAACAGGTCGAAAGAAGGCTCACTGCGGAACAGGTTGTTCCATTCATAGAGCAGGGCCTGTTTGCTGGAGTAACGACGTGACAGGATCAGCCGTGGCCGGTATTCATAACCATCGAAATCTTCCTGATCTTCTTCCCATAACATTTCATTGTTAAATCGAAAAAAATATTTCTTACTCAGGGCACGGTCAAAATCGAAACGTGTTTCAGCCCTCCAGCCTTTTTCCGAGTGCCAGCGTACCTTTTGCAGAAAGGTCATCGACCAGATATCGAAGTCGTGTGTATAGATATAGCGGGGTTCAATCTTGAAAGTCGGGTCATAGCTGCTAAAACCGACCCCAATTGCGGTGCTGAATTTACCCGGTATTTTCTTTGAAAGTCCTGCTAGATCAAAAAAACGAAAACCAACGGTTGTTTCATCGGATTTTTGCTGGTCTGGGAAGACACCACCTGCTCGGCTGGTGGAGAGGTCTTCATCTGGATCATTGGTGATAATAAACTGCACGCGTTTTTGAGTACGCGGTAGCTTGACCCTTATATTAAAATTGAAATCTGAATCATCATAAGAATCATCTTTATCAAAGAAGCCCCATGCACTGAGCTTGATTCGTGTCGTGTTCTTAATGCCTTTCGTTCGGTCATCGTCGAAAAAGCCGTCTACCCAGTTGGCAAAACGGTGTGATGTATTGAGTACGTATTCGAAACTCTCAGAAACGGGGTCGCCGTGCAGGTCTTCATCCAGTTCCTGATATTTCCAGAAATCGCCATGTGGCTTGTTCTTTTCTGATTGAATATCTTCTATGTCGCCGTTAGTGTCTGATATGGGTGCCTGTGCGAACGCGGCGCTGGATATGCAGAGTAAAGAAAAGCCAATAAGCCTTCTGTAAGAAGTTAACAAGGTCACTTTAAAACCCTCCCGAACTGAGTTTTCAATGCATTGTTTATTAATTATATTTAATATAATTATATTCTACTATTTATGGCCTGAAAAATATATTGAACCAGATCAGTTTTTATTTTTAAGAAGATTTTGCCAAAGGATCGTTGTTGAACTTTGCTATCATTAGATAACGTCATTGATACCCAGAATTAAGCCTGTACAAATCAATATTTAGTCCAATTCACTCCAATAGCCGTTAAGAATCTCATCAACATGACCGATGCGCCGATAATAATTCGTCAACGAGAAGTTCCTCCAGGGGATGATCTCGACGAAAACCTCACGCCTTTGCTGAATAGAATCTATCGCGCACGAAAAATTACCAGTAAGGATGAACTTGATTATGGCCTGAAATATCTGCCATCACCGCTGGCGATGAAAGGGATGGAATCTGCGGTTTCCCTGCTCGCTGAACATCTAATAGCGGACCACAAGATTTTGATTATTGGCGATTTTGATGCCGATGGTGCCACTTCTACATCGATAATGATTAAAGGCCTGCGAGCCATGGGAGCAAAGCAGTTGAGTTTCCTCATTCCCGACAGGTTCAAGTTCGGTTACGGGCTGACACCGGAGATTGTTGAGGTTGCTGCGCAGCAGAATCCTGACCTGATAATTACCGTGGACAACGGCATTGCCAGCATTGATGGTGTTGCTACAGCGAAAGCGAAGGGAATCCGGGTACTGGTTACGGATCATCATTTAGCTGGGGATGAATTGCCCGAGGCTGATGCAATCATTAATCCAAACCAGCCAGGCGATGAGTTTCCGAGTAAAAACATTGCCGGGGTGGGCGTGGCTTTTTACCTGTTACTGGCACTTAGATCCAGGCTTCGTGAGGATAACTGGTTCAGTGAGCAGCAGCTTGCAGAACCTAATCTCGCTGAATTACTCGACCTTGTGGCCCTGGGTACAGTAGCCGATGTGGTGCCGCTGGATCATGTTAATCGTATACTGGTCAAACAGGGACTGGCACGGATAAATAGCGGGCAGGCATGCCCCGGTATCCTTGCCCTGATTGATGTCGCAAAGCGTAAACCGGGCAATCTGGCTGCCGCAGACCTGGGGTTTTCCGTGGCACCGCGATTGAATGCCGCGGGTCGTATCGAAAACATGTCAATTGGTATCGAATGCTTACTTGCAGACAACAGTGAAACCGCGCATGAACTTGCAGTGCGCCTGGATAGTATTAATCTCGAACGTCGTGCTATTGAAGCGGACATGAAACAACAGGCCCTTCAAGACCTGAAGAGAATTAATCTAAGTGCTGACAATGATCTACCGGTCGGTCTGTGTATTTTTGACCAGAGCTGGCACCAGGGAGTCATTGGTATTCTGGCAGCAAGAATTAAGGAGCGCTATTATCGGCCAGTGATAGCTTTTGCTCCGGCCGGTGATGAGATGGAAGGCCTGAAGGGTTCAGCCCGCTCTATACCCGGATTGCATATTCGTGATGTGCTCGATGCGGTAGCTACACGGCATCCCGGGCTCATCACAAAATTTGGCGGGCATGCAATGGCAGCGGGCCTGTCGCTGCCAACCGACAGTTACGAGACATTCAGCCAGGCATTCAATGAAGAGGTAGAACGGCAATTTGGCGACATGGCGTTGGAAAAAGTGCTGATGACCGATGGTGAACTGGCGGCTGATGATCTTGATATCAATACTGCAATATCTCTGCGCCAGGCGGGCCCCTGGGGACAGCATTTTCCTGAACCGCTGTTTGAAGGGGAGTTTGATGTAATCGAAAGACGTATTGTCGGCAAACACCACCTTAAGATGCAGCTATCCTGTGGCGCGATTCCTGTCGATGCAATCATGTTTAACATTCGCGAGGGTGATGAGGTAATGGCTCGTGGCAAGGTTCATGTGGTTTATAAACTGGATGTTAATGAGTTTCGTGGCAGGCAGTCGGTACAGATGATGGTTGAGCATATGCAGCCTTCAGGAATAATCTAGCATTCTAATTTATGGGGGTATTCTTGATTCACTGTCAGAAAGATGTCACATTATCCTGTCAGGATAATATTATTATAAATATAAATTTTTTACTCAGAAAATCCTCAAATACGGAGAATGACAGTGGCAGGAAAATTCGTAATCACCAAGGGCAAGGACAAGAAGTTCTATTTCAATCTCAAGGCCAGCAACGGGCAGGTAATTCTTACCAGCCAGGGCTACAAGGATAAAAAAGGCTGTTTAAATGGCATCGAATCGGTGAAAAAGAATTCACAGAATGATGCACGGTTTGAAGTCAAAAAATCCAGTAATGATAAAGAGTACTTTGTACTAAATGCCACTAATGGCCAGGTCATCGGTAAAAGCCAGATGTACAAATCGGGCAGTGGCTGCAGCAATGGTAAGAAATCAGTTGCTACCAATGCTGGGGATGCATCCGTTTCTGACCAATCAGAATAAAAAAATTCAAAAATAATCATTATAAAAAAATCTTACCTTGAAGGAGGTAAATCATGAAATTAAGATACATTTTACCAGCCCTGCTGCTGGCAGCTGGGTCTATTGGCCAGGCA
>JASJFV010000316.1:0-2795 GCA_033791885.1 Gammaproteobacteria bacterium
CGCGACTCGGTGTAACCTGGCTTGAGGGCGACTATCGCGTTACCTATGCAGATGGTGAACACGTTAAAAGCTGGATCGTTCTGGATGGCAAAGTCACTACTGAAGCTGCCAAGGGATACTATTATTTCTGGGACAGGAAAAATGGCAAAAAACTTTATGTTCAAACGCCTATAGCACGTACCTATATCGAAGAAATAGAAAAATAAAGATCAAGGGCTCAGAGTGCTTGAAAACTAACGAGCTAAAAACAATCAAGTACTCTGACCCCTTGATACCTAAAAGGTACTGCCCCTTTTCTGCAGCTTAGTATTTCCATGGTATATATGGTAAGTAGTATGGAAGGCTTCAACCTGAGGAGGTGCCATGTCATCAGACGCTGTTATATTTATACCCGGAATTAAGGGTACGAAGCTGGTAGAAACCAACCAGGCAGAATTTGACACAATCTGGTCAGGTGTACAGTACAACTTCGAGACGATCGACCATCTCGAACTATCATCGGCTTATCGTGGTGAGTTCTTTGACTTGCGTACTGAGTCACTGATCCGTGCTGGTGAGATAGAGGCATTAGCCTATGGTGAATTTCTAAATGACCTTAAGACAGATGGTCGTCCAGTGTATATCTTCAACTATGACTGGCGCTATTCTGTCAGCGTCAATGCTATACGGCTTAAAGATTTTGTTCTGTATCTTGGGCGTAAGTCGAAGTCGACCGGACTTGAGTTCAACAGTTTCGACTTTATCACTCATTCACTGGGCAATGACGTACTGCTTGCTTACCTCAAGGCCTATGGCCACAGCAAGGTGCATCGAGCAGTTTTCGTGGCACCACCATTCAAGGGATCTATCGATATTGCATCGGCGGTCGTTGTTGGCGAGGGTTTCTTTCCTGGGGTTAAGGCCAGTTTCCGCAAGCTGATCAGGACTTTCCCAGGCGCGCTTGAGTTGCTGCCGCATTATGACGAAGCAGGACGATTCGACAGTGGAACAGCGACACACAGTTTTTTCCGTTTCAGTCACTGGCAATCGAATATTACAAGCGGCGATGATGCCGATGACCCATTACCAGAAAAATTTAAACAGGCATTAAAACTTTCCCGGTCTGTGATCAGTGATGAATTACAGGACCTGTCACACCTACCGGAAGATGTACGCAAACGTATGCTGATCATTACCAGGCATGGCTTCGATACCTGGCAGTCGATGGAGATCATTCGCGGCGAGCCAAATGACAAGATTCGAAATTTTTATGACTTTGAAAATGGTTGCCGAACTAGTGACGGCGATGGTCGTGTTCCTCACAGAAGCTCTTGCCACTATTGTGATTCCGTCAAAACATTGTTGCTCGACAATGCCTTTTTCTTCCGCGAGTACGAGCACGGTTTTGTCATGAAGGATGAGCGTGTACAGAAACTGGTCAACAGATTCCTGTTCCGGCGTAGCGGTCGGTTTGAATACAAAATACCTGGTGGCAGCATTAAGAAAGTTAGTCGATTGGATAGAAAAGTCGATAACAATAATCTACCTTTCTGGGTCGCAGTGACGGTTTAGAAAATACAAACAACAGGGGTGTAAGGGGGCAGACCACTATTAACAGAAAAAGGCAGGATAATCGTGGTCTGTCCAATTGTTTCCTCGTTTATCAAGGTTGATGATATGAAACACATTCACAGTTATTACTCTCCGAATAATCTCTATAACAAGATCATTGAAGGTCTTAACGAGATTGGCAAGGATTTGTCAAAGGTCACCCTTGATGATCTTCAACCAGTGGATGAATTTCATATACGCGGTGATATCGCAACAAAGGAATTGATCAAACTCTCCAATTTTTCACCGGATATGCATATCCTTGATGTAGGCTGCGGCGTGGGCGGTTCCACACGACGTTTGTCACATGAAGCAGGTTGTTTAGTAACCGGTATTGATTTGAGCGATGAATACATTGATGCCGCAGAAAGATTAACGCAATTACTCACTATGCAGGAACGCGTAAAGTTCCATGCCGCAAGTGCGCTTGAGTTACCATTTGATGACAATAGCTTTGACGGTGCCTGGTCGATCCAGATGAACATGAATATCGAGGATAAACCGGGGTGGCTGAAGGAGCTATACCGTGTACTAAAACCCGGCGGGCGTGCTGTGTTGTATGAGGTGTGCGGGAATATAAATACTCCGGTATATTTTCCTGTGCCATGGGCACAGGACAGCTCCATGAGTTTCCTGCTGCCACCGAAATCATTCCGCGATGTCATGACCTCTGCCGGTTTTGAGATTGAAGTCTGGAATGACAAAACAGATCTTGCACAAAAGGCCTTTGCACATGTGACGGAACCCTTTGGCGAGCAGGATCTACCGGAACTGGGTGTGCATCTACTGGTTGGAAGCGATATACGGACCAAGGCCTATAATCTGCATCGTAATCTTGATGATGAACGCGTTAGTTTAATCGAGACGGTGGCGGTAAAGCCTGTTAATAAATACGCTACAGGATAGGGTGCCAACCATGTTTTACGGTATTGAGAATTAGTACAAGGCAGGGAGAAGAATGAAAGGTTATCGTCATCTGTTGCCTATTAGTGCAGTCGTGAAACCTGCTATTTGAATTAATAAGCGAGCTTAAAAATGAACCAGGAAGCATTTATCTTAGAAGTTGGCGAGCAGGGATTCCCTCGCTATATCATCGAAAACTCTCACAAACTGCCGGTGCTGGTGGAATTTCTTGGCGTCTGGTCCGAGCCCTGCATGATCATGGCTGATGTGCTGCATGACATTGCTCATGAGTTTGCCGGCCG
>JASJFV010000317.1:0-3219 GCA_033791885.1 Gammaproteobacteria bacterium
CCCACATTGATGCTCCTGTTTGTTTACTCGCCTGATTTAAGTCGTACAGATATACCTCCTGTTACATTTGTTTTTAATTAGCTTTATTCGTCATCATTTTTTGCATTAAGCATAGTACCAATTCTACTCCAGTTTACGCCACCGCCGTTTGACCAGTCCCATGAGAACCAGATAAAAAATGCTTTACCAACAACATTATTATCAGGAACAAAACCCCAGTATCGGCTGTCATTACTATAGTTCCTGTTATCGCCCATGACAAAATACTGGCTTGACGGCACTTCAAATTTCAATGCCTGCGAACTGCCACGTCTTGGGTCGAGCAATATATCATGTGTCAATACCTCAAGGTCTTCCGTGAACTTGTTCAACGACTGATTGCGCTTAGCTCCACTTTTAAAGTCATACTTACCATCAGCCGTTTGCGTCATCAGCTTTCCATTGATATAGAGCTTTTCTGACTTGTATTCAATTTCATCTCCCGGCAGGCCTACCACACGTTTAACAAAGTGCATTTTCGGATCATGAGGAAAACGAAATACCATGATGTCTCCACGCTGCGGATCTGATATGGAGACTACTTTTTCGTTGACTACGGGGAGTCTTATGCCATAACTAAATTTGTTCACCAGAATAAAATCGCCAATATTCAAAGTTGGTAACATTGAACCTGAGGGTATTCTGAAGGGCTCAGCAATAAATGAACGCAATACAAAGACGATTAAAATGACAGGGAAAAACGCTTTTGAATATTCGACCAGAAGAGGATCCCTGGTGATTTCACCTGATTCAGTGTTTTTTTCTGCTCTGCGGCGAGAAAAGAAAAGCGTATCGAGTAACCAGACAGCACCCGTAGCGACAAGTGCAATAAAGAGTATTAATGAAAAATCCATATCAGTCCTCCGAGACCTTTAACACAGCAAGAAAGGCTTCCTGGGGAATTTCCACTGAACCAATCTGTTTCATACGTTTTTTACCTGCTTTCTGTTTTTCCAGTAGCTTCCGTTTCCGGGTAATGTCGCCACCATAACATTTAGCAGTTACATTCTTGCGTAGCGCCTTGACGGTTTCTCTTGCAATAATCTTACCGCCAATAGCGGCCTGTATAGCAATATCAAACATTTGTCTGGGTATAACCTCGCGCATTGCCTTGATCAGATCACGCCCCCGATAAGGTGCACCGCTCTTGTGTACGATGACAGATAGTGGGCCAACGCGCTCACCATTAATTAATACATCCACTCGTACTACATCTGCTGCTCTGAATTCCACAAACTCATAATCCATGGATGCATAGCCACGGCTGACTGATTTCAGGCGGTCAAAGAAATCCAGTACCACTTCACTCATTGGCAGTTCATAGGTCAACATGACCTGGCGACCCAGGTACTGCATGTTCTTCTGGATACCACGTCTTTCATTACAAAGCTGCATGACACTGCCAACATATTCCTGAGGCATCAATAAATGGGCGACAATAATAGGTTCCCTGATCTCCTCAATCAGAGATATATCGGGTAATCGCGCGGGATTATCAACGCGAACCATGTCACCGTTTTTCGTCAGTACTTCGTAAATAACGGTAGGTGCTGTGGTGATCAGATCAAGATCGTATTCTCTTTCAAGGCGCTCCTGAATAATCTCCATGTGCAGCATACCAAGGAAGCCACAACGAAAACCATGACCCAGGGCATCTGAGTTTTCCGGCTCAAAATAGAGTGATGCATCGTTTAAACTTAGTTTCTCCAGGGCATCACGAAAGCCGTGATAATCACCTGATTCAACTGGATATAGTCCCGAGAATACGCGCGGCTGAGATTCTTTAAAGCCGTCCAGCGCCTTTTCAGTCGGCCGGTCGCGCAAAGTCACCGTATCACCGACACGCGCACTGCGTATATCCTTGATGCCAGCTACCATGAAGCCAACTTCACCACATCGCAGGATGCCAGTCTCTGTCCGCTTGGGAGTGAAAACGCCAACATTGTCGACGATATACTCACTGCCGGTAGCCATCAGGCGTATGCGGTCTTTTTTCTTTATCTCACCATCGACGATCCGAATTAATGACACCGTACCGAGGTAGTTATCGAACCATGAGTCAATAATCAGGGCTTTCAATGGGGCATCAGGGTTTCCGGCAGGTGGAGGAAGCTCCTTGATTATGGCTTCCAGCACTTCTTTAACTCCGATACCACTTTTTGCACTGGTCTCTACCGCGTCAGAGGCATCGATACCTATAACATCTTCGATCTCGGCACGAACCCTGTCGGGCTCTGCGGCGGGCAAGTCAATCTTGTTCAGTACAGGAACCACTTCAAGTCCAATATCAACTGCGGTATAACAGTTTGCGACTGTCTGTGCTTCAACGCCCTGTGCGGCATCAACAATCAGCAAAGCACCCTCACAAGCCGTCAGTGAGCGGGACTCTTCATAGGAGATATCAACGTGTCACGGTGTGTCGATGAGATTTAACTGGTAGGTTTGACCATCTTCAGCCTGATATTCAAGGCGCACACTTTGTGCCTTGATGGTGATACCACGCTCTCGCTCGATATCCATCGAATCAAGCACCTGCTCGTTCATCTCACGTTCCGTGAGTCCGCCACACAGCTGAATAAAACGATCAGCCAGGGTAGATTTACCGTGATCGATATGAGCAATGATCGAGAAATTTCTTATGTGGTCTGTCGCAGACTCTGGCACGCGGCAGGTCCCCATTGATAAAAGAGGGCGATTATACGCTATAGAAGACACCGAGAGGAATGTGATTCCTCCCGGTTATGCAAATTAAGGCTTGAGTACTAAAAATTGTGAACCTTTGCCTCGTCTAATCAGTACTGCAGCTGACTTTTCCTTTTTCATGGCACCCACAGTTGATTTGTAGATTTTTACATTTTTCATTTTCTGCTTATTCAACATAAGGATGATATCACCCTGTTTGATACCGGCATTAGCTGCGACGGAATCTGCTTCTACAGATTCCACCAGTACGCCGTATTCAAGCTCAAGCTGTTTTTTCTCATCTTTACTCAAACCTCGAACATTCATGCCGAGTAAACCGACCTTGTTTTGTTCAGCACTGCTCTTTTCAATATCCAGGCTTGCCATATCAGAATCAGGTAACTGACCGATAGTTACTTTTACTGTGCGTGTCTTACCAGCGCGCATCACCTCTATGCTCGACACTGTGCCTACCCTGGTTCTACCAACATAGAATGG
>JASJFV010000318.1:0-4750 GCA_033791885.1 Gammaproteobacteria bacterium
TAAACAGACTTGCGAAAATGGCCGGGTACGATTGGTGATATAACAGAGCCAGTTTTTCTGCACGCACCAAATCGGCCAGGCGGGATGATTCACTAGATTCACTAATTGTATCTTCCATAATAGTCATCATCGAGTTGTTCTCTAGCAATAATTGCAGGATGGCATCTGCTACTGCCAGGCCTTACGCGAGTGAGATTTTCCTTTATTCTCATTGGCATCCTTTAAAGCCGGAAATTCCAATGTGTCGTATCTTATTTTATTACGATAATCGGACAGTCGTAATCCACACACCTTGCAACGTGGATCAATACCGGATTTCAAAGATTTTCTATTGTTAAATTGCAGCACTTCTTCTTTACTAAAATAATGCTCATGCTCGTTGTGCAGGACATAGGCAACTTTAGAACTCAACAGTTTTGCCTTTCTATTGATTAGCTGGCTGAAATTGCTTTGTTCTTTTTGTTTTGTTCTACACAACATCAGCATGTTCCCAAAATATGAAGGCAATAATGATTATTTACTGCAGAACTTTCGCTCTTGATATTAAAAATAGCTGATATTCACCGTTAATCAAGGATAATTTACCGTTAATCTATAAAAATAGACCTTTCATCCAGGGCGGGGTAGCTGGAAAAATATGATTAATTTGTTTTTAATGATGCCTGAATCTGACAGAAAGTCGTATGCGACCCGGGCTGTACAACCCTCTGCTGTCCCGATAGGCTGAAAAAAACACGACCAGCCAGGGTTATAAAAACGCTACATGCAAATTCTTCTTCTGGCCATAAGCAGAGATTCAAAACGCTGTATCTGCACAGTGTTTTTAATTAGAGTATGCTGTTAGCGATTTTCCAGCATAACCAACACTAGAATAGCTGCCATGATCCCGCCTTAAATCTCGATACAATCACACATAGATATCACCTGTACGTCTAATTTCCATTATTTATTACATGCTAAATAGCTAGTATCCACGCATAAAAAAATCAACAGAGACTGCAAAATGAATAAACCACTTTCTTTAGGCTTGAAGCCGCGGCTAAATGGGCTCGCATTTATAGTAATTGCCTTGCTGCTTGTGGGTTGTACACACACCAGTAATGATAAAAGGGTAATAGGTGAAACCGCGCGGATATCGCTCACCGAACCTGGCATTGAATACCTCGCGCGTATCGATACCGGTGCGCGTGTAACCTCGGTTCACGCACTGGATATGAAAGTTTCCGGGGGAGAGTCTGACAAGCAGGATAATGTCGGCAAGATGGTGACCTTCTCCACGGAAAATGAGAAGGGCGAGCGCAGAGAAATCACGACAAAGATTATCGACGTCGCCAAGGTGCGCAATGCCCAGGGGGTAGAATACCGCTACGTCGTCGACCTCAAACTTGGCTGGAAAGATATGGCAAAGGGCGCAGAGGTTAACTTGCGCGACCGTTCGGCCATGTCGTACAAACTGCTGATTGGCCGCAACTGGCTGTCAAAAGATTTTATCGTCGATGTTGACGTTGCAGAGGGCATTATCAAATGAGTTGTAAGACCTGGGTAAAAGTATTATTTACTGTCAGTCTGCTGACGTCATCGGCTGCTCACGCCGAATCAGGCGCTGCATCTGTTGCGGATTGCCCGGACACGGCCGGGTTCAAGATTATCGGTGAGCTGGAGCACGTCACGTTAATCGCCACAGAGTTACGTCTCCAGGCCCGAATCGATACCGGTGCCCAGACATCGTCACTGGGTATTGATTCACAGCTGGCGTTCGAGAGAGATGGTAAAAAATGGCTGCGTTTTTCCATCAAACACGCTGACAGCGAAATGCCGATCGAATTTGAAAGACCTGTTATACGCACCGCAACGGTAAAACGACATGGTGCCGAGGCAATGGAACGGCCAGTCGTGAAAATGAAGGTACGTCTGGGCAGTATTGAACTGCAAAGAGAATTCACCCTGGCAGACCGCTCGACGTACAAATTCCCTGTGTTGATTGGCCGCAATGTCTTGCTGGGTAAATATCTGGTGGATGTAAACCGCAAATATACCACGCTGGCAAAAGGGGAGCGGGAACAATGAAGTCACGTTCGCAGCTTTATGCCCTGGTCTCGATCCTGCTGATCATTGGACTGGGCCTGACACTATACAAGTACTTCGTGCTGGGCTTTACACTGACTCCGGGCGGCACCGAAACAGTCTGGCAGATCCAGGCTCGTATTCATTTGCATGCCGATGGCGGTCCAGTCAAGGTCAGCATGACGCTACCTGAGCAGGACGTTGCACGTAAAAGTATCTTCTCTGAAAATATTTCCGAAGATTACCGTTTCAACATTGTCGAAGAGGACGGCTTACGCAAAGGTGTTTGGAGCCGCAGTGATGCAAGCAACGTGCAGACTATCTATGCACGTGCTGACTTTTATCAACAGGGCACACCCGAGCTAAAAGCACCTGAGCCGGAAGCCTATGCCTACGGTACCCTCGAAGGTCCAAAGGAAATGGCCGGCAAGGAGTTATTGCTCAAGGCGCGTGAGAAGTCCACAACAGAGCTAACAATGGTTATCGAACTGCTCGGCCTGATGAATGAAGAAAGCAAGAATCCGTCTGTGCGTGCTCTACTGGATAGCGTGCAGTATCGTCGAGAACATATGGAGCAGGTAGCAAGAGTGCTCGCCATTGACGGCATCCATGCGGAAGTAGTCAGGGGGCTGCGGCTGCAGGGTAAATATACACAGCGCTCGATATCCACTTTTATCATGGTATATGCAGAAAAAAAATGGGTTTTGCTGGATCCCAATGCATTGGCTGAAATTCCGATGGACCAGATACTGCTGTGGCCGACCGATACACGCGGTCTGCTAGATGTATTCGGCGGCAAGAATTCCCGCATCGACTTTTCTGTCTCCAGCACGCAGATGAGCGCGGGCCAGCTCGCCGTCGAGGCAGGGCAGCAGAGCGGCAGTGCACTGGTCGACTTTTCTATCTACAGTCTGCCGATTCGTCAACAGAACACCTTCAAGCTGTTGTTACTGATTCCCATTGGTGCGCTGGTTGTGGTGATTCTACGCAACCTGGTAGGTATTCGAACATCCGGTACCTTTATGCCTATTCTGATTGCTTTGACTTTCATGTCGACGACATTGCTGCTGGGGCTAATGCTATTCCTTGTTGTGGTTGGCGTGGGACTGGTCATGCGGTCGTACCTGAGTCATCTAAACCTGCTGCTTGTGCCGAGAATCGCTGCGGTACTGGTGTTCGTGATCATCATCTTTGCCGCAATTGGTATTATCAGCCACAAGCTTGGCTGGGAATCCGGACTAACGATTACATTCTTCCCAATGATAATCCTTGCCTGGACGATTGAGCGTATGTCAGTTCTGTGGGAAGAAGAGGGCCCACGTGAAGTGCTGGTCCAGGGTGGAGGTAGTCTGCTTACCGCCTCGCTGGCCTACCTTGTCATGATCAATCCGACAGTAGAACACCTTACGTTCAACTTCCCGGAACTGCTGCTGGTGTTGCTCGCCATTATCATCATGATCGGCAGTTACAGTGGCTTCAGGCTGCTTGAGCTCGGGCGTTTCGAACCGATGACGCGGGATTAGCCATGTTCAGGATCACCACCCCTGCTAAGCTCAAAGAGGCCGGTGTTGTCGGCATGAACAAGCGTAATGTCGCCCTCATTGCACAGAATAATCCCCGGCGACTCTATCCGCGTGTGGATGACAAGCTGATGACCAAGCGGATCACTGAAGGAACAGACATCGCCGTACCTGCCATGATCGGTGTTGCCCGTACCCAGTACCACGTCAAGCAACTCGGTGAGTTTCTGGCAGAACACAAAGAATTTGTCATAAAGCCCTCCAAGGGTAGCGGTGGCAAAGGTATTCTTGTCATTACCGGACGAGATGGTGATGACTTCATTAAGCCCAGCGGTAATCGTGTCACGCTGAAAGAGTTAGAGCACCATGTCTCCAACACCCTTAGCGGTCTTTACAGCCTTGGTGGCAAACCCGATGTAGCGATGATCGAGGAACTGGTGGAATTCTCAAGCGTATTTGACGGCTTTTCTCACGAAGGTGTGCCGGATATCCGTGTGATTCTGTACCACGGTTATCCGATTATGGCGATGACGCGTCTGTCGACTCGCGAGTCAGACGGCAAGGCCAACCTGCATCAGGGGGCAGTCGGTCTTGGCCTCGATATTGCTACTGGCCGCACACTCAAGGCCGTGCAGCATGGTCAGCCAGTCGTAAATCATCCTGATACAGGTAAGGATCTATCCGAACTTAGCGTGCCCCACTGGGAATTGTTGCTGACTCTTGCCAGCAGCTGCTACGAAGTTACCGAGATGGGATACCTCGGTGCGGATATCGTCATCGACAAAAACCGCGGGCCATTATTACTGGAACTGAATGCCCGGCCTGGGCTGGCGATACAGATAGCTAATGGTATGGGCATGCAACCGCGATTATCAGTAATAGAGTCGCAACGGGATGTTCAACGCACGCCGGCAGAACGAGTGGCCTACGCCATGGAGGTTTTTAGTAAAAAGTCCTGATAATTCAGTATTTCAAGTTGCTAGCTGAATACTGACAGAAGGTCAGATGTCGACCCAAAGGTGGCCACCGAAGAAGCACCACTAGACGGCAGCAAACTGGCTCAGTTGCCAGCACCCCCCTCAACGCTGGGCTTTCTTTTGCCTGCTCAATTGATCTATGTCAAAGGATGGGTAGCAGTTCAGCGGTAATATACTTCCAACACGCTA
>JASJFV010000319.1:0-4836 GCA_033791885.1 Gammaproteobacteria bacterium
CGTCATCAAGCGTTTCTCCATCCATGCAGCGTGCAACACAGCCGAGAAAGAGGTTAACTTTTTTGCCAGTTCCGGCTGACGGATATTCTTTATGCCATTTTTTATGTGCTTTTACGGATGGCAGGTAGTCAACCAGGGACCTGCTGTTTTGACGACGATTATCCATTTTCTTTAAGAGCCCTGGCCAGCGCTTAAGAAGCGGGCTGAGATGTGCACCCATTCGTAGCCATTCAGGATTACGAAATAAAAAATCGATCAGCCTGGATGCAGCTCTTGTTGAAATAGATCGAGTCTCAATCATCTGGCTATGCAGCACTCGGCCTCTGTCCATCAGGCTGGCAAAGGGGACTGATGATGGGCACATTTTTTCGCATGTTCGACACAGCAGGCAATGCTGCAATAAGTCACCAAGCTCTTCAGAGGCTGCCAGTTCGCCGCTGGCCAGAGCCGAAATTAAAGAAATCCGTCCGCGCGGTGATTCAGTTTCAACTTTGGCCAGCTGGTAGGTCGGGCAGTGTGGCAGGCATAGACCGCAGGCAACACACCGTTCAGCATCTGCTTTGATGAAGTTATTGTCTGAATAGGTGTTGAAATTTCCTGACATAAATCTGAAAGCAAGCCGGTATAATCAAGATGTGAGTGATAACAAGGATTGCATTGTAGGCCAGGAACCTTGTTTTTCCCATGCGGGAATTAGATTTTTAGATTTTTTTCAACATAAGGAATCATAGTGGACACCTCATACTACAAATACCATGTTTTTTTCTGCACTAACCAGAGGACGGATGGCCGCCCGTGCTGCCAGAATAGCAGGGCGACGGAAATGCGCAGTTATATGAAAAAGCGCATAAAAGAGCTTGGACTGTCGGGCAAGGGTCAGGTTCGTGTCAACACAGCAGGCTGTCTCGACCGCTGTGATCTTGGTCCGGTCATTGTCATCTATCCGCAAGGTACCTGGTATACCTATCTTGACGAGGAGGATGTGGATGAAATCATCGAAAGTCTATTAGCGGATGGCAAACCCATTGCAAGATTACACATTAAAGATTGAATATCACAGAAAAGGTGTTGACAAATAGATAAGAATATTAGAGAATGCTAATCAAGGTCAGGGACGACATGAACGATTGAACGGTTTTCGAAGTTATCATTGTTCGGAAATCAGCCTGAGTAATCAGGCATTGAAAGACTCCTCCATCCTCCTTTGGTGGTTTGGGCATGGCTACCTCCATAGCCATGCCTTTTTTTTTGAAAAAAATTCTGCAACAAATACCAGTAAATACTTGTGGCAAACGACTCTTTTTAGTAATATGCGCGCCCTTTCTTGTTTGAATTATTTGAAGGAAACATAATGAAAACGATCTCGGCCAGGCCCGAAACCGTACAGCACGACTGGTATGTTATTGATGCGACTGACAAAGTTCTCGGTCGTCTGGCAACAGAGGTGGCTCGCCACCTGCGTGGTAAGCATAAACCGATCTATACCCCTCACGTCGATACTGGCGATTATATTGTTATTATCAATGCGGACAAAGTTCGCGTTACCGGTAATAAGGAAGAGGGCAAGATTTACCACCACCATACGGGATTCCCGGGTGGTATTAAGTCAGTTAACCTGAAGACCATGCGTGAGAAGTACCCGGATCGTATAATAATGTCAGCAGTTCGCGGTATGATGCCAAAAGGGCCTCTCGGGCGTGCTATGCTGACAAAATTGCGCATATTTTCTGGCGCAGAACATACTCATCAGGCCCAACAGCCGAAGACACTGGAGATATAGGTCATGGCAACGGCAGAGACATATTACGGCACAGGCCGCCGCAAGAGTTCAACGGCACGTGTATACATCACCAGCGGCAAAGGTGAAATCTCTATCAATAAGCGTCCACTGGATGTATTTTTCGGCAGAGAAACGGCAAGAATGATTGTTCGTCAGCCATTGGTGCTGGCGGAAATGGAAGGTAAGCTGGACATTAACGTTAATGTCAGCGGTGGTGGCATTAGCGGGCAGGCAGGTGCAATTCGTCACGGGATTACGCGTGCTTTAATGCAGTATGACGAAGAACTTCGTGTGCCACTGCGCAGAGCCGGTTTTGTCACTCGCGATGCACGTAAGGTTGAGCGTAAGAAATTCGGTCTGCACAAGGCGCGCAAGGCACCGCAATTCTCTAAACGTTAGTCTTTTGTCAGGCAGTACTGTCTGGCATCTCTTTTGTTATTGGGGGATCGTCTAGCGGCAGGACTGCGGACTCTGACTCCGCCAACCAAGGTTCGAATCCTTGTCCCCCAGCCATATAATATGAAAAGGCCCCATTTATGGGGCCTTTTTTATTATCAATAGTTTAGGATGAGAAGCGTGCCCAGTTTCGACCGCATCGTCCGGAACGATGTGGAACGGGGGAGCGCAGCTACCCCGACCCCGAAGGGTTGAAGTCTATGGATGGGCCGAATAATCCGGTCACCCCAGCCATACAATAAATAAGATTTCTGTTTGGGGCCTTTTTTTACACTATAGATACGCGATGAAGCATTGAATGCCGCCTGCCTGGACCCCTCCAACAGTTTATTCAATATGTAAATGCACAGTCCGGGCAGTAATGCTAATCTCCGCCTAAAATAAAATTCTAATCATAATTTCAAATACGAATACTATTAAGAATGGAGAAAAGATGAAAAAGACCGCAACGTTATTTATTTGGCTGTCCCTCCTTGCAGGAAATCAGATTGCCTATGCTGTGGATGCGGATGCCAATCCAATATTTACCAATCGAGTGGTGCTGGGTGCTGGTGCCTTTTGGGCAAACACCGATGCTGTTATCGGTGCTGAAGCTCTGAACAGTCCATTGAAAGCGGAAATTGATTTCAACGACCTGGGGCTGGATGAAACGGTTACATCACCCATGGCCTATGCATTGTTGCGACTGGGCAACCGCTGGAGAATTGAACTCGATTACACCAATATAGAGCAGGAAGGCAGTGGCTATATCGATTCAGTGGATGTCGGCGGAATAACAGTTCCTGTCGGTGGAACCATATCAAGCTATCTCAATACGCGGTTTATCTCTACCCGGCTTGGGTTTTCTGTGGTCAGAAACGAAACACTTGAACTTGGTCTATCTGCCGGTGTAAGTGCAGCCTCAGTTGAGGCCGGTGTGGCAGGCAGTATTGATGGGTTGGGCTCAGGATCCGGTGATGTGTCTGCTGATGTACCGTTACCCAGTTTAGGTATTTATGGCACTTTGGCAATAACGAAAAAATTATCCATTGGCGGCCGTGCCGGCATATTCAGTATTGAGCTGGGTGACGACAGTGGAGACCTGCAGGACTTTTTTGCTTCAGTTGATTATTTCTTCACAAAAAATGTCGGCGTTGGCCTGGCATACAAATACATTAATATCGATGTGAAAATTAAAGAAGACGCCTATTATCAGCTCTACAAAATTAGACAATCAGGCCCTGTGGCCTATGTGTCGGTAGGCTTTGGTTCCTGAAATTAACCAAAAAGTGTTGTATATAAGATACATAATAAGGAATTTTGTCGTAAATATTGCTAATTAATCGATAAATTTGTTGTACAGCTGCAAAATTCTGTGTACTATCTCTACATCACCTGGCGCCCTGGATGTATGGTGGCGCCAAATTCGTGATTTAGATTTTTATTTAGTTAAGTTTTTGGTTAAGTAAATTTAAGTATTAATTACATGTTCCCGAACAGGAGAGAACAATGAAAAAGACTTTATTAGCAATGGCTGTAGGCGCAACGATCGTTGCAGCTCCAGTTATCGCACAGGCCGACGTGAAAATGTTCGGTAAATTCCAGGTTGAACTCACCAATGTCGATGGCGGTTCAAGTATTGATGGCGTACAAAATAATCGCACTGCCAGAAATTATGACAGCTTCAATCGTCAGGGTGACTACAGTGGCATGAGCCGTATCGGTTTCGATGCCAGTAAAGACCTTGGTAATGGACTGAAAGCAATCGGTCGTTATGCATGGGGCATGAACCCATCTGATGGCAGCAATGGCAGTTTCGCATTCGCTCGTAGCCAGTATATTGGTCTTGCCGGCGGCTGGGGTGCTTTTATTGCCGGTCGTGTACAGTCACCTTACAAGACGTACGGTGGTGTTAAATGGGATCCATATGTCGCAACATTCATGGAAGCTCGTCGTAAAGGTGGTATGTCTGGTGATGCAACAGGTCACAACGGCTTTGTAAATGACCAGCTGGTATATGCTTCTCCAGTAATGGCAGGCGTCAAGTTCACAGCTCACTACGGTGTTGATGAGCAGGCAACAAGTGACGTAACTGGTAGTTTGAACGGTTCCTGGGGCGCTGGTATCAGCGGTACCTGGGGTCCTGTTGAAGTTATCGGCGCCTACCTGAACTTCAGGAACAGAACTTCTTCCGGTTGTGCAGGTCCTGCATGTGGTACTGATGATATTAAACAGGGCAAGATCGGCGTACGTTACAAAGGCACCGGCCTGACAGCAGCTTTGCAGTACGAAGATGTTGACAATGTTGGTAACCAGATTGCGAATGGCCTTCTCACTACTAATAGTGCAAGACGTGGCAAAATCTTGTTTGCAAACCTGGGTTACAAGTTCGGCAATACGCTGATTGCTGGTAACTACGGTAAAACAGATGCTAAGAACATCGATGGTCAAGATATAAGTGACATTACTTACTGGGCACTGGGTGCGCGTTACTACCTGGCCAAGAAAGTCAGTACTTATTTCGGTTACTCTGAAACCGATCAGAACGACAAGTATAAATTGTGGGGCGCTGGCATGCGTTACGACTTCTAAGTCATACCGCAATGTATAAGAACGGGACC
>JASJFV010000320.1:0-11708 GCA_033791885.1 Gammaproteobacteria bacterium
TCTGGCAGTATCGTAGGCTTCATCCGAACTGATTTCCATGTTGGCAGCATATTCAGCAATGTCGACCATTACCTGGTCCGGCGCCGGACGAATATTCATTTCTACGTTAGAGCTCATATTAAGTGTATTCCTATGTAAATATTATTGATTGTGACTACGGGCGGTCTTGAATCGGCACCCATGGCTTATTGTCCGGCCCGACATAGTTAGCACTTGGGCGAATGATTTTGTTGTCCTGGCGTTGTTCAATGACGTGTGCGCCCCAGCCGGTTATCCGTGAGATGACAAACAATGGTGTAAACATATCGGTGGGGACGCCCAGCTGGTTGTAGGATACCGCGGAGAACCAGTCGGCATTGGGGAACATTTTCTTCATTTCCCACATAACAGACTCCAGTCGGTCTGCCACATCCCACATGGTTGTGCTGCCGTTTTCTTCTGACAACTGCTTTGCCACACCCTTGATAATGCTATTGCGTGGATCACCGATGGTGTATACCGGGTGCCCGAAGCCGATAATAATTTCCTTGCGACCGACCCGCTCGCGGATATCGTTTTCTGCTTCATCCGCGCTGCTATAGCGGTTCTGGATGCGTAATGCGGCCTCGTTGGCACCACCATGTTTGGGTCCGCTCAGGGCACCTATAGCACCGGTGATGGCTGAATATATGTCAGCGCCGGTTCCGGCGATAACTCTCGCGGTAAATGTCGAGGCATTGAACTCATGTTCTGCGTACAGAATAAGCGAGGTGTGCATGGCACGTACCCAGCTTTCCCTCGGCGCTTTGCCATGCAGCAGGTGGAGGAAATGCCCACCGATAGAGTCGTCATCTGTTTCTACATCGATCCGCTTACCGTTGACCGAAAAGTGATACCAGTACAGCAGCATGGAACCAAAGCTTGCCATCAGTCGGTTAATGATTTCATAGGCTTCAGCTTCCGGGTGGTCATCCTTTTCAGGCAGGCATGAACCCATTACTGAACAACCGGTGCGCATGACATCCATTGGATGAGCGCTGGCTGGCAGGGCTTCCAGCGCCTGCTTTACAGCTGTCGGCAGACCGCGCATAGACCTCAGCTTAATTTTGTAGTTATTCAACTCCGCCTGGCTGGGCAGACGGTTATAGATCAGCAGAAAGGCAATCTCTTCGAATTCTGCCGTCTCGGAAAAGTCCACGATATCGAAACCGCGGTAGTGCAGGTCGTTGCCGGTACGTCCCACAGTGCAGACGGCAGTGTTACCTGCCACTGTGCCGGACAGGGCAACTGATTTTTTTGCTTTCGGTAGTATTTGCTCAGCCATGTGGCCTCCTCATTTAGTGATAGTAAGTAGTTGGATTATTCCTTCTCAAATAACTCATCAAGTTTCTGTTCGTAGTCGTGGTAACCAAGAAAATCGTACAATTCCATGCGGGTCTGCATGCTGTCGACAGTATTTTGCTGTGTGCCATCAGCGAGGATATGCTGGTAGACATTCAGTGCTGCATTGCTCATGGCGCGAAATGCGCTGAGTGGAAATAACTGTAGTTTGATACCCACAGCTGCCAGTTCTTCAGCACTAAACAACGGTGTCGCACCAAATTCTGTAATATTGGCCAGGCACGGTACCTGTACGGCATTTGTGAATGCCTGGTACTGTTCAAGGGTATTAATGGCTTCAGGAAAGATCATGTCAGCACCGGCCTCAACGCAGGCAATTGCCCGCTCAACTGCCGAATTCATGCCTTCAACAGCCAGCGCATCAGTACGTGCCATGATGACAAAATTATCATCCGTTCTGGCGTCTACCGCTGCTTTGACTCGGTTTACCATTTCTTCTTGCGACACAATGGCCTTGTTCGGGCGGTGTCCACAACGTTTCTGCATTACCTGGTCTTCAATATGCACTGCAGCAGCACCGGCACGAATCATTTCTCTGATGCAGCGGGCGATATTAAAATTTCCTCCCCAACCGGTATCTATATCTACCAGCAGTGGTAGTGAACAGGCATCGGTAATACGCAGAACATCTTCTAACACGTCTTTCATTGTGGTGATGCCAAGATCTGGTGTGCCGAATGAACAGGCGGCAACTCCGCCTCCTGATAAATAGATGGCTTTGTGGCCAACTTTTTCGGCCATGATGGCGCTGTACGCATTGATTGTGCCGACAACCTGTAGCGGATTGTTTACTGCTACCTGCTGACGAAATCTGGCTCCTGGGGTCATGATGAATCCTCTATACATGTTTGAAGTGAATTTTTAGCGCCCTGTATATGTCTGCGCATGAGTATTTCTGCCAGCTCAGGGTCACGTGCTTCGATAGCGTCACAAATGCGCTGGTGTTCTTCCAGTGCTCTCAATGGACGGGAAGGGCGCAGGCTGGACTGACGTCGGTACATCAGGATCAACTGGTACAGCTCACCGCCCATCAGCTTGTAGAGGCGCAGGTTACCGCTGCCACGCAGGATGCGTAGATGAAAATCGAGGTCGCCATGCTGCTGGAAATACGATTGCCCACCACTTTCCGCAACCCTGGATTCGTGCAGATTAAGCAACTCCCGCAACTCTGTGATATCGTCGTCGCTCATTTCTGTTGCAGCCAGGCGTGCGGCCATTCCTTCGAGTGCCTCTCGCAAGGTGAAAATTTCTTTCATCTCCTCGCAGTTAAGTGTAACCACGCGTACGCCGGCATGCGGTTTTCTATCAACCAGGCGTAGGCCTTCCAGGTCACGAATGGCTTCACGTAGCGGGCCGCGGCTGACGCCGTATCGTTTCGCTAGTTCAGCCTCGCTAATCTTGGAGCCTTGCGGAATCTCGCCTTCTACAATGGCGGAGATCAGCTCTTTCCTTAGATTGTCAGCTAAAGTATGGCTGGTTGTTTGCATATTAGACAAAGTGATTGCCCTATGATTGTCAACAAAAGATTGGATATAATAAGGAATTCTGCCAAAAAGTCGAGTTAAATAATATAATTGTCAACAAAGTAGTGTTTCAGGGATAAGAACAGGAAAAGTTATTTTACTCATTTCAGTTAAGCATGAGGTGAAAATTACACCTCTGTGCCAGGCTTTAATTCGTTACGTCTCATACAATCTGCTACGATGCCTGGGACTATTCCAGTAATTGATCCTTTGACGATTGTCCTGCTGTTACATATGCCCTAAAGTAGCCGCTATGAGTCATCTGGTAGATCTGTTTATTGACAGATCGGGCCAGCGGGATGAAAGGGTACTCTGTGTTTGGCGAGTCCTGATCATATCCATATTTCACTAACAACCGATGAGTCAGATCTATGCGCGTAGCCCTGTTTGCAACATGTCTTGTGGATTTTATGCGCCCCTCAGTGGGATTTGCCGCTGTACAATTGCTTCAGCAGGCTGGCTGTGAAGTCGATGTTCCACTCGCGCAGACCTGCTGCGGTCAGCCAGCCTGGAACAATGGCGATGCCGCTAATGCACGCAAGCTGGCACGCCAGATGATCGATGTCTTCGAAGACTACGATCATGTCATTGTGCCATCCGGATCCTGTGCAGGGATGTTGCGTCATCACTATCCTACAGTGCTTGCAGAAGATTCCGACTACAGTGAACGGGCAAACCAGCTGGCCGCTCGTTGCCATGAGCTGACCGGCTTTCTTGTCGATGTGCTGGGCGTGACCAGTACCGGGGCCGTATTTGATGGCCGCCTGACCTGGCACGACTCCTGCTCCTGCCTGCGTGAAATGCAGGTCAGCCGGCAACCTCGTCAGCTGCTTCAGGCCCTGCAGGGCTGCGAGCTGATAGAATTGCCTGACAATGAAGTCTGCTGTGGTTTTGGTGGTACCTTCTGCGTCAAATTTCCAGAGATTTCCACGCGCATGGTCACTGACAAGGTGGATGCCATCGTTACCACCGGCGCGAGTACCGTTGCAGCGGCCGATTTAGGCTGCCTGATGAATATTGCCGGCCGAATCAGCCGAAGAGAATTACCGATAAGAGTGTTTCATGTCGCCGAGCTACTGGCCGGGATGACAGATACACCGGCAATCGGAGAGAAATCATGAGAGCACACTCGCAGGCGTTCCCTCAACGCGCACAGGTAGCGCTGCTTGATGAGCGTTTACAGGCTGCGCTGGCAAAGGCACGTGGCGGTTTTGTCGACAAACGCCGCGCTGCGCTCGATCAGTTGCCCGAGTTTGAACAGTTACGCGTGGCCGCACGGGAAATCAAGGAGCATACACTTTCACATCTTGAACAGTACTTGTTGCAATTCGAGCAGCAGGTTGAACTCAGTGGGGGGAAAGTTCACTGGGCTGCGGACCCGGCCGAGGCCTGCGAGATAGCTGTCGGGCTGTGCCGCGACGCAGACGCACAGGCAGTGACCAAGGGCAAGACTATGGTCGGTGAGGAGATTGGGCTAAACGAAGCTCTTGAGGCGGCCTCGTTGCGTGTGATTGAGACCGACCTTGGTGAGTACATCATTCAACTGGCTGAAGAACCTCCCAGCCATATCATTGCCCCGGCGGTGCACAAATCTCGTGGCGAAATTGCGGAATTATTTCAGGCACATCACCATGGCGAAGAATTTACCCGCCCGCTGGAGACGGTACCGGACATTGTTGATGAAGCCCGAAAGGTACTGCGTGATGAGTTCCTGGGAGCCGATGTGGGCATCACCGGTGCCAATATGCTGATCGCCGATACCGGCTCGACAGCACTGGTGACCAATGAGGGCAATGGTGACCTGACCGCCAGCCTGCCGCGTGTGCATATCGTCATTGCCAGCATTGAGAAGGTCGTGCCAACACTCGAGGACGCCACAGTACTGTTGCGTTTGCTTGCACGCAGTGCCACCGGTCAGTCAATCACTTCCTATACCAGTTTTTTCACCGGCCCAAAGCGCAGTGAGGATATCGGCGGGCCGGAGCAGTTTCATGTCGTACTGGTCGATAACGGCCGCAGCGAGATGCTCGGCAATGCCTTCCGCGAGATGCTGCGCTGCATCCGCTGCGGTGCCTGTCTTAATCACTGCCCGGTCTACGGTGCCGTCGGCGGGCATGCCTATGGCTGGGTTTACCCTGGGCCGATGGGCTCAGTACTGACTCCTTTAATGATAGGTCTTGACGAGGGCCATGTACTGGCCGATGCCTCGAGCCTGTGCGGGCGCTGCGAGGCTGTCTGCCCGATGTCTATTCCTTTACCAAGCCTGCTGCGTGAGCATCGCCTGCAGTCACATCGGGATGGCTTGATGAAACCGCTTGCACGAAGCATGCTTGGCTTCTGGGCTGCGATTGCCCGGCGACCCCGATTATATCGCTGGCTGGTTGAGCGAAAATCCCGTTTGCTGCATCGCATAGCAGGTAAACGTGGATATCTTCGTCATGTACCGATGGCCGGTGGCTGGACTTGCAGCCGCGATTTACCCGCGCCACAGGGAGGCAGCTTTGTTGCGGAATGGCAACGTCGCCAGGGCAACAAGGATGACAACGCATGAGCAGCGCAAGTCGAGATCGCATCCTGGCTGCTATTCGCCGTTCACAGAATAATCAGCCGAAGGCAGAAGGCTCAATCGAAGAGCGTCTGAAATTGAGACCACGCGGTCCGCTTCCATCTGTAGAAGGTGAACTCGAAACTGTATTGATTGATCGACTACTGGCCGCAGCATGCAGCGTGGCGCACGCGAGTTCTCCGGAACAGATTGGCGAAAAAATTATTCAATGGCTGCAGCAGCAGGACGCTGGCCTGAAACTGCTGCGTTCGAGCAGCCCGCTACTGGATAGTATTGACTGGCCTGATACTGTTGAGGTCTATGATCCGGCTGATGGTGTGGATCACATTACCACGCTGACTGAGGCCTTCTGCGCCATTGCCGAGACCGGCAGCCTCGTAAAGCTGTCGTCGAACAAGTCGCCCACTGCAATGAACTTTCTGCCTGATAATTTTATCTGTGTGGTGCAGCGCGAACGCATAGTGCGACACATCGAGGACGCCTGGGAACAGGTTCGAGCTGAGACTGATGGCATGCCACGCGCACTGAATATTATTACCGGACCCTCGCGCACGGCAGACGTGGAGCAGACCATACAGCTTGGTGCTCACGGGCCGCGCCTGATGCACGTTATTATCTACTGTAATTAATATATTTAACTTTAAATAAAGAATATAAACTACTGAATTAAATAATAAAGAGGTTTAGTGAGATGGAAAAAATTGCCTATATAGGGCTGGGTATTATGGGTCGGCCAATGGTTCTGAATCTTCTGCAGGCGGGCTATTCTGTCAGGGTCTGGGCACGTCGTTCGGAGATGATGGAGCCATTAGTAGAGGCGGGAGCAACGGCCTGCAGTAGCCCGGCAGATGCCGCAGATAATTCAGACATTATCATTACCAATGTCTCTGATACCACGGATGTGGAGCAAGTTGTTTTGGGTCAGAACGGAATTATTGAAGGTGCAGCAAAGGGCAGTGTGGTTGTCGACATGAGTACGATATCGCCGTCTGTGACGCGGGCAATTGCTGAGCGGCTTGGTGAACGCAGTATCGAGATGCTGGATGCCCCGGTATCGGGTGGCGAAAAAGGGGCCATCGACGGAACATTGTCAATCATGGTCGGCGGTAAGGCAGCGGTATTCGAACGTGTCCTGCCGGTATTCGACGTTCTCGGTAGCAATATTGTCCATATTGGCGATATTGGCGCCGGACAGGTAACCAAGGCCTGTAACCAGACTGTTATTGCGCAGTCGATTTCTGCGATTGGTGAGGCCTTTGTCCTGGCCGCGGCTGCCGGGGTCGATCCCGCCAAAGTCAGAGAGGCCCTGTTAGGCGGGTTTGCCGGCAGCAAAGTACTCGATAGCCACGGTGGGCGTATGCTGATGCACGACTTCAAGCCCGGTTTTAAAGCACGCCTGCACCAGAAGGACATGCGCATAGTACTGGAAACAGCTCACGAGCTGGGCATTGCGCTTCCCGGCGCGTCGCTGGCAACCCAGTTGATCAATGCACTGGTTGGCAGCGGTGGCGGTGAGGATGACTCCTGTGCAATTCTGCGTCTGCAGGAACAGCTGTCCGGCGTCGATGTAAGCAAAAAACCAGGGGACTGATCCCGGCTTTAATTAAGCGTACTGTTTCTTCGCCTTGCGTCGGTATTCGTAGAGCAGCGGTTCGGTATAGCCATTCGGCTGTTCACGTCCCTTGAAGATCAGGTCACTGGCAGCCTGGAAGGCGATACTGGCATCAAAATCAGGTGCCATGTCACGGTAGGCCGGGTCGCCGGCATTTTGCTTGTCCACTGCAACCGCCATGCGTTCGAGGCTTGCCCGAACCTGTTCCGCCGTACAGATGCCATGATGCTGCCAGTTCGCAAGATGCTGGCTGGATATGCGCAGGGTTGCACGGTCCTCCATCAGGCCGACATCACGAATATCCGGTACCTTGGAACAGCCGACACCCTGTTCCACCCAACGCACTACATAGCCCAGTATCCCCTGTGCGTTGTTGTCGATTTCCTGTTGAATTTCTTCGTCTTGCAGAACGGTATCGCCGAGCAGGGGAATAACCAGTATGTCGTCGCGAAGTGCCGGCATACGACTGGCGAGGTCGCTCTGTATAATAGCAACGTTGACAATATGGTAATGCATAGCATGCAGAACAGCAGCCGTTGGCGAGGGTACCCAGGCGGTATTGGCACCTGCCAGCGGGTGATTGATCTTAATTTCGACCATGGCATGCATCTCATCCGGCATAGCCCACATACCTTTGCCAATCTGTCCTCTGCCGGGCAGGCCGCAGTCAAGCCCTATATCGACGTTGGAATCCTCGTAGGCATTGATCCAGATTGAATCCTTAATACCCGCCTTGGTGGCCATCGCGCCTGCTTCCATGCTGGTATGGATTTCGTCACCGGTGCGATCGAGGAAACCGGTATTAATAAACACCACACGGTCCTTGGCTGCCCTGATACAGGACTTGAGGTTCAGTGAGGTGCGTCTTTCCTCGTCCATGATGCCCATTTTAAGGGTGTTTCGCGCCAGTCCCAGTGAGTCTTCAATGAAGTCGAACAGGTCGTTGGTGAAGGCGACTTCCTCAGCGCCGTGCATTTTCGGTTTGACGATGTAGACACTGCCGGCAGGAGAGTTTTTAAGGCTGCCCAGTCCGACCAGGTCGTGCAGGGCGGACAGACTGGTTATCATGCCGTCAAGGATGCCTTCGGGTATTTCGTTACCGTTACGATCAAGCACGGCATCAGTCGTCATCAGGTGACCGTTATTACGTATTAGCAGCAGGCTGCGGCCGGGCAGGGTGAAGGACCCGTTGGATGGCGACAGGTAATCACGGTCAGGGTTCAGACTGCGAGTCAGCTGCTTGTCGCCTTTACTGAATGTTTCATTCAGGTCGCCTTTCATCAGCCCCAGCCAGTTGCGGTAGACAAGCGTTTTATCCGCTGCATCGACGGCAGCGACTGAATCTTCGCAGTCCTGGATAGTGGTCACGGCAGCCTCCATCAGCACATCACAGATCTCTGCCGGGTGAAACTGGGCCAGTGGATGATCGCTGTTTATTGTCAACTCAATGTGCAGGCCGTGATTGCGCAGCAGGATCGCTGATGGAGAGTCAGGCTTGCCGCGGTAGCCAGCGAACTGTCCAGGCTGCGCCAGCCCGGTAGTCTGTCCATCTGTAAGTATTAAGGTCAGCTTGCCGTCCGCCACCACGTAGCCCTGCACATCAATGTGGCTGCCTTTAAGAAGCGGCATTACCTGATCGAGGAAATCCATTGCATAGGCGATCGCCTGCACTGCACGCACAGGATTGAATTCAGCTCCGCGAGCAGCATCATCTTGATCCGGGATCACGTCAGTACCATAGAGCGAATCGTACAGGCTTCCCCAGCGCGCGTTGGTAGCATTCAGGGCAAAACGGGCATTCATCACCGGAACAACCAGCTGAGGACCTGCAATACTGTTGATTTCGAGGTCGGTTCCGCTGGTGTTTATGTTGAAATCATCCCCTTCCGACTGCATGTAGCCGATTGACTGAAGAAAAGACCGGTAGGCGTTCGCATCATGCTCCTGGCCTGCACGCTCAAGGTGCCATTGATCAATCTGCTGCTGCAGTTCATCACGTTTTTCAAGCAGTGCACGATTGCGCGGGCCAAGTTCATCGAGACAGCGTTCGAGCTGTGCCCAGAAAACATCTGCCTCTACACCTGTGCCTGGAATTATGTCGTTTGTCACCAGATCGTAGAGTACGTCAGCGACCTGCAAGCCACCGATGCGGGTTCTATTTGTCATCTTGCTGCTTCTCCATCAGAAATTTTACTTATTTTAAATTGCACCGCTGATTGTTGTTCTAGTTACAGACGATGAGAGAACCACAATACTGCGACGGGGAAGATAACGCAGTTTTCCAGTTCAGTCATCAAAACATTTTAAGGGGGTTGAAGAACGGTAGATTTGTATTCATCTGTGCCTGTTAATGTACAGCAGTGAAGGTTTGAAATAAGGATATCATGAAGAATATAAAAAATAATGTTGCTTCTATAAAAAATACTTCTTTCAGGGCTAACTATCTGTAAAGAAAAGAGGCTGCTGGTTAATCGAAAAGTGGCAGGCCGTATATTTTACGGTAGTGCACTTTTCGGGTAAGGGATTCACCATTCACAGCGAATACTCAATAAATGACCGACAGTCAGGCAGGTTTTGCTGTGATCAGCCAACGACAATGCTGGGATGTGAGACACTCGCCAGGACGAGTAGTTAAAGTGGAAAGTATCTTTCCATAATTGCCATCAGAACCTCGTCATTGCTTTCGAGTCGAGATCATATAGCCAGCAAAACGAGCATTACTGCCGGTAGACTTGTGACTAAGCTTATTCAAATATGTAGTTTTTTGGAACGACTACGATACCCTCGGGTGAAACGGTAAAACGTCGGGCATCTTCTTCAGTGTCCTGTCCTATGACGGTGCCAGGTGGTATATCGACACCTTTATCTATTATGCAGTGATTCAACTGTGCCGTAGCGCCGACTGTCACCCCTTCAAATAATATGGAGTCAGAGACGAAAGCATCTTCATTGATGCGAACATCCGGGAACAGGATAGAGTGCCCTACACCTGCACCTATGATAACAACACCGCCAGCGATTATTGAATTGATGAATATACCCTCATGACCGGATTTGCCAGGTACGGTGCGGGCAGGCGGGTGCTGGGAGGCATACGAGCGGATGTTCCAGTCTGCCTGGTATAGATCCATCGGTGGGACAGCTTCCAGAAGTGCCATGCTGGCCTCATAGTAGGCATCCAGTGTTCCGACATCACGCCAGTAGCGATCCTGTGTCACGCGGCCGCCTTTACCGCCAAAAGAATAGGCAAAAACTTTTGCCTTGCCGAGCAACGAGGGCAGAATATCATTGCCGAAATCATGGCTGGAGTCCTTATTTTCTGCGTCCTTGCGCAGCACATCGATAAGATGACTGCGGTTAAAAATATAGATACCCATTGATGCCAGTGCTGTGGATGATTTACCGGGTTGAGGTGCTGGGTTTTCTGGTTTTTCAGTAAATGCAGTGATCGCATGCTTCCGGTTAACGGTCATAACCCCGAAACTGCTGGCATCTTTAAGCGGAATTTCCATGCAGGCAACAGTGGCATCTGCCTTGTTTGACTCATGAAAGTGCAGCATTTCTGCATAGTCCATACGATAGATATGGTCACCGGACAGGATGATGACATTGTCAGCACTGGCTCGCTCGAGCAAATAAAGGTTCTGAAAGATGGCATCTGCTGTACCGGAGTACCAGCTGTCACTGGTACGCATCTGTGGTGGTATCGGCGTGATGTATTCGCCGAGCTCAGGATTGAAAATGGACCAGCCGTCACGCAGGTGTTTTTGCAACGAGTGCGACTTGTACTGGGTGAGTACCAGTACACGGCGCAAACCCGAGTGCAGGCAATTCGCCAGGGTGAAATCAATAATGCGATATTTACCGCCGAAAGGAACCGCAGGCTTGGCGCGGTCCTGGGTCAGTGGGTGCAGGCGGTTGCCAGTGCCGCCTGCAAGGATGATTGCTAGGGTGTCTTCAACCATGTCATGTTTCCAGATAATGTTGACTATAAAGTGATTGTTGTAATCACTTTCAGAAGCAAGAGCTATGCCAGCATGTAAAAAAGCAGCTTATAGCCTGATCTGGCAAAGTTCATTGCAACCGGTTGGTGCTTATATTATTTCTATGCACCTTGGTAGTTGGTTGAGCTTTCATTTTTTACCAAATGTTGGCAGCCGGTTATCGGAAATCGTCAGTAAAATGATTGGCTAGTGTCTTTTTTCAGGCAGACGAATAAACTGTTCCGCCTCTTCCAGCACGAACTGCTTGAACGCCTGCGCTACCGGCGAAAGTCTTTTCCCTGTACGCTGCACAATATGCCAGTGGCGAATAATAGGAAAATCTTCAACATCGAGGATTTCCAGCCTGCCGGTTTCCAGTTCCAGCTCCAGGGTATGTATCGAGACGATGCCCAGGCCTAGCCCTGCTTCAACTGCCTGCTTGATAGTCTCGTTTGAGCTGGTTTCGATTCCGGTATGAAATGACACACCATGGCGATCAAAAAACCGTTGAATTGCACTGCGGGTACCGGACCCTGTTTCACGCACGACAAAATGCTCACTTTCGAAGTGCTTTAACGGGATATCTTTTTTCATAGTTAGCGGGTGATCGGCTGGGGCGATTACGACTAGCGGGTTTTCCATGA
>JASJFV010000321.1:0-14524 GCA_033791885.1 Gammaproteobacteria bacterium
ATCCTCCAGGCCCGGTATTCGAGCGGTTCTAAATGGGCATATACACCAGGCCAGACAACAGGAAATAGAGGGTATTTCTTTCATTAGCACACCTTCAACCTGTTTTCAGTTCACACCTGAAACGGATGAATTCTCACTTGATACACGTATGCCGGGATACCGGCGTTTGCTGCTGAATGCAGATGGCAGCATAGAGACAGAAGTCGTGCGCCTGAAAGATTTCGAGCTGAATCTTGAACATACTGTGCAGGGCTACTAATTACTTTCATAAATCAGAACAAGCCGCTCATTCTAGTCTCTGTAATTATTATTGTTGTGGGCAGGAAAAAGTAATATAATCCGCCGCCTTCAGTGTATAGCTGAAACACAATCCCACTAACTCCTTGCTTCACCTCAATTGTAAAGGGAAGCAATATCCGAAAGGAGAGCACATGAGACACTACGAAATCGTGTTTCTGGTCCATCCTGACCAGAGCGAACAAGTGCCTGCCATGATTGACCGTTACAAAACGGTCATTAATGATGCAACAGGTAACATACATCGAATTGAAGACTGGGGCCGACGTCAGCTGGCATACCCGATTAAGAAAATACACAAGGCGCATTATGTACTGATGAACATCGAATGCAGCCTTGAGACTTTGCGTGAAATCGAAAATATTTTCCGCTTTAATGATGCAATCATCCGTTCTCTTGTTCTGAAGAAAGAGCAGGCAGTAACTGATACCTCACTGCTGATGAATGAAAAAATCAGGGAAGACGCTGTTCCACGTAGAGAGCAGCGTTCTGAGGAAACTGTTACAGCAACTACAGAATCTAAAGCATCTACAGTAGAAGCCGCCAGTGAAGAAGCTGCAGCGGTTGTTGAAGAAGTTGAAGCCGTAGTCGAAGCAGCGGCTGAAGAAGTTGAAGCAGCAGCCGAAGCGGTCGTTAAAGAAGTTAAGGAGGCTGAATAATCATGTCACGCTTTTATCGTCGTAGAAAATACTGTCGTTTCACCGCCGAAGGAATCACCGAGATCGATTACAAGGATCTGGAAACTCTGAAGGCATATGTAACTGAAACAGGTAAGATTATTCCCAGTCGGAATACAGGTACCAAACCAAAGTATCAGCGTCAGCTGGCGAATGCGGTCAAAGTAGCCCGCTACCTTGCATTGTTGCCATTTACTGACAACCATAACCGTTAAACATTACAGGATTTATCAGATGGAAATCATACTGCTTGAAAAAATCCGTAACCTTGGTGATTTGGGAGAACAGGTCACTGTAAAACCCGGTTATGGTCGTAACTATCTTATCCCACAGGGTAAGGCTGTCAGAGCGTCTAAAGAAAACCAGGAAGCTTTTGAAGGTCGCCGCTCTGAGCTTGAAGCTGCTGCCAGTGATTCGCTGAGCAAAGCCAATGCACGTGCTGCAGAGTTCGAAGGTCTTGTCCTTGAAATTGCCCGCCGTGCCAGTGAAGAAGGCAAACTCTTTGGATCTGTCGCTGTTACCGATATCATCGAAGCTGTTACAGCAATCGGCAAAGAGCTGGATAAAGTCGAAGTCAACCTGCCGGAAGGTGCCATCAAGGTTGTTGGCGAGCATGATATTGGTATATCACTGCACCCTGAAGTCAGCCTTACGCTTAAAGTTTCTGTGATTGCTGAGTAAGTATTCGCAGTAGCCAACAGAAAGAAAAAATAAAGGGTTCGTGGTATCCTGCCACGAACCCTTTTTTTATTGCAAAATTCTTGCATGAAGCATCAATGCAAGATATATAAGTGTAATATAAAAAGAACATTATACTAATAAATTGCATTAATAATAGATTCTTAATGATTGATAAATAAAGATAATTCATTGTCATACGTTGCTCAAAATAAAATTACTGATCTAAAAACTCCACCGCACTCGATTGAAGCTGAACAGTCTGTACTCGGTGGCTTGATGCTGGATTGTAGCCGCTGGGATGATATCGCAGATATTCTGGTCCCCAACGATTTTTACCGTAAGGATCATCGCCTGATTTTCGAGGCCATTGAAAAACTTGTCGAAGATGCTATGCCGGCAGATGTCGTTACGGCACAGGAGTACCTGGATAATAGTGGTGAGCTGGAAAAGGCAGGAGGGTTATCCTATCTCGATGAATTAACGCGTAATACTCCCAGTGCCGCAAATATATCTGCCTACGCGAAAATTGTGCAGGAACACTCGATCATGCGGCGCCTGTTGAATACGGTTAATCATATTAATCACACAATTTATACACCAGAGGGCCGTTCACCACAGGATATACTGGATTTAGCAGAACAGGAGATATTTTCGATCTCTGACGAGGGAGCAAAGCACGGCTCAGGTTTTGTTTCCGTAAATGTCTTGCTCAAACAGACTGTGGATCGCATTGAAGAATTATTCAAATCTGATTCTGATCTCACCGGCCTGTCTACCGGATTCTCAGACCTGGATAAAATTACCACCGGCCTGCAGAATTCAGACCTGATTATCGTTGCCGGTCGCCCGTCAATGGGTAAAACTTCGCTGGCGATGAATATTGCCGAGAATGTCGCGGTCGGCAGTGACAAGGCTGTCGCTATTTTCAGTATGGAAATGTCCGGTGAGCAGCTGGTTCGACGTATGCTGACCTCACTCGGCCGAATAAATGCGCAGCGTGTGAGAACGGGCGCATTGCAGGAAGAAGACTGGTCTCGCCTGACTTCAGCAATCAACCTGCTGAGCGAGAAAAGGATTTATATTGATGACACGCCAGGTCTAAGCCCGTCTGAGTTGCGCGCGCGATGCCGTCGCCTGGCAAGTCAGAATGAAGATGGCCTCGGACTTATTATCATCGATTATTTACAGCTGATGTCTTTAGGTGGAAACACAGAAAACCGGGCGACAGAGCTTTCCACAATCACCAGGAACCTGAAAACACTGGCAAAGGAAATCAATGTGCCGGTTATTGCTCTGTCGCAGCTTAATCGAAGCCTTGAGCAACGCACAGATAAACGTCCGGTCATGTCAGATTTACGTGAATCAGGTTCGATTGAGCAGGATGCTGACCTTATAATGTTCATTTACCGTGACGAGGTATACAACAAGGAAGATAGTGAGAGCAAAGGTGTGGCAGAAATTATTATCAGTAAGCAAAGAAACGGGCCTACTGGTACTGTACGACTGACCTTCCTCGGCGAATTCACCCGCTTTGAAAGTTTTGCTGATCCGTTCAATGACGGTGACGCAGGTGAATATTACTAGCTATCTCCTGATCTATTGATGACTCGCCCTGTACTCGCACGTATTGATCTCAAGGCACTACAGCACAATCTCGCACGGGTAAAACAGCTGGCGCCCGGGTCCAGGGTCATGGCCATCGTCAAGGCTGATGCTTATGGACACGGCCTGCAGATAACCTGCGACGCCCTTAACGATGCAGATTCCCTTGGTATGCTGGACCTGGTAGATGCCATCAGTCTGAGAAATTCTGGCATTACAGTGCCAATCTGCCTGCTTGAAGGTTTTTTTTCTGCCGATGAAATACCTCAAATTGCACGCCATAAGCTTGAACCGGTTATCCACTCAAGCTGGCAACTGGATATGCTGCAGGGCATCCAGCAAGAATTAAACTTGTCAGTCTGGTTGAAAATCGACACGGGCATGCATCGACTGGGCTTCGAGCCTGCTGAATTCAAACAGCTTGAAGCCAGGTTGTCAGGGTTTAAATGTGTGCAGCAGGTTTCTGTAATGTCCCACCTGGCAAATGCTGATTCACAGGAAATTGCCAGCACAGATGATCAATTACGCCGGTTCCAGCAAGCCACTAGTGAGACCGGATGCCTGCGCAGCCTGGCGAATTCTGCCGCAATCGTTGCTCATCCTGACTGTCATTTTGACTGCGTAAGACCGGGCATCATGCTTTACGGTTCGTCTCCCTTTGCGGAAAAAACAGCTGGAATGCTCGATCTGAGGGCCGTCATGTCACTGCAATCAGAGATAATTTCAATTAAACATTTGCGCAAAGGTGATGCAGTTGGCTACGGCAGCACCTGGATATGCCCTGAAGATATGAGGGTAGCAGTAGTGGCCTGTGGATATGGTGACGGATACCCGCGTCATGCGCCGGCAGGTACACCTGTGCTGGTAGCAGGAAAACTCACCGAGTTGATTGGCAGGGTTTCGATGGACATGATTACCGTTGATCTGCGTGGCATTGATGATGCGGAAACAGGCAGCCCGGTAGAACTATGGGGCCGAGATGTGGCAGTAGATACTGTGGCAGAAATGTCAGGAACGATTGCCTACGAACTGCTATGCGGCGTTACAGCAAGGGTAAAAAGGCAGGAAGTCTCATGGCTAAGGTGAAAACACTCTACGTTTGCTCTGATTGCGGCTCACAGTCTGCGCAATGGGCGGGTCAATGCAATCAGTGTGGTGCCTGGAACAGTTTTCAGGAAGAAAGCTCCTCATCGACCGTCAGCAAGGAAAGCAGCAAAGGACTGCGATTTGCAAGCTTTGCAGGCAAGCAAAAAGTCGTTACTTTGGCTGAAATCAGTCCTGAGGATACCCGCCGTTTCAGCTCAACAATTACTGAACTCGACCGTGTACTGGGCGGCGGTGTGGTGAATGGTTCTGTCGTTCTGATCGGTGGCGACCCGGGGATTGGCAAATCAACATTGCTGCTGCAATCGCTCGCCAGGGTCAGTCAGACAATGCCGGCTCTTTATGTCTCCGGTGAAGAATCCGCCCAGCAGATAGCTTCGCGCGCTGAGCGCCTCGGTCTGGATGCCAGCAAGTTAAAAATGATGGCAGAAAACCAGGTAGAGGCCATCATTGACGCCGCTGCACAGGTTAAGCCCGCCGTGATGGTGATCGATTCCATCCAGACCCTGTTTACCGAAGTCCTGCAATCTGCACCGGGAAGTGTGTCACAGGTACGCGAAACAGCCGCTTTGCTGGTCCGCTATGCCAAGCAAACCGGTGTCTCAGTCATCCTGGTAGGCCATGTCACTAAAGAAGGTGCTCTAGCAGGCCCCCGCGTGCTAGAGCACATGGTAGACACAGTACTCTACTTTGAAGGGGACAGCGGCAGTCGCTTCCGTCTTGTAAGAGCGATAAAAAACCGTTTTGGCCCTGTCAATGAAATTGGTGTTTTCGCCATGCAGGACGATGGTCTGCATGAAGTTAGTAATCCTTCAGCGATGTTTCTTGGCCGCAAAGAGACGCTATCTCCCGGTAGTGTTGTCCTGGCCAGCCAGGAAGGTACCCGCTCATTGCTGGTTGAAGTACAGGCACTGGTAGATGATACTCAGGCATCTAATCCACGGCGTCTCTGTGTCGGCCTTGATGGTACCAGGCTGGCAATGATCCTTGCTGTTCTACATCGGCATGCCGGACTACAGATTGGAAGTCAGGATGTCTTTGTCAACGTTGTAGGCGGTGTCAGGGTGCTGGAGCCGGCATCAGATCTGGCGGTTGCCCTGGCGATCATTTCAAGTTTCCGCGATCATACGCTTGCCAAGGACATGGCTGTATTCGGTGAATTGGGACTCACAGGTGAAGTTCGTCCGGTACAGCGTGGTGACCAACGTATTCGGGAAGCCATTAAACTCGGATTCACAACTTTACTGGTTCCGGAAAGCAATATGCCACGGAAAAAAGAGAACGGTATCCGATTGGTTCCGTTAAAACACATTAGAGAAATACAGGATATTTTCTAGCGAAATTTTCTAGTATCGATATATTATTAATTAAACAACGAACAACAAGTTGAGGAACATATGATACGTAAATGCCTTTTCCCTGCAGCCGGCTACGGCACAAGATTTTTACCGGCAACCAAGGCCATGCCAAAAGAGATGATGCCGATACTGGATAAGCCGTTAATTCAATACGGCGTTGAAGAAGCTCTGAAAGCCGGCATGAACCAGATCGGTATAGTGACCGGACGGGGAAAACGGGCAATTGCTGACCATTTTGATATCAGTTACGAACTTGAACACCAGATCAGTGGAACGGAGAAAGAGAATCAGTTATCCGGTATCCGGCACGTGATCGACCACTGCACCTTCTCCTATACCCGGCAGAAGGAAATGAAGGGCCTCGGCCACGCAATTCTGACTGGAGAAACGCTCATTGGAGCCGAGACCTTTGGTGTCATTCTTGCAGATGATCTCTGTGTCGGTGAACCTGATACGGTTATGTCACAAATGGTCAGGCTCTATCAACAGCATGCTGCGTGCATTATTGCCATTGAAGAAGTACCTATGGGTGAAGTCCATAAATACGGTGTGATCGATGGCGTAGAACTGGAAGAGGGTGTTTTCAGAGTTAATGGAATGGTCGAAAAGCCTTCCTCTGAGGATGCCCCGAGTAACCTGGCGATCATTGGCCGTTACATTCTGATTCCTGAAATCTTTGATGTGCTACGTACCACTGCACCGGGTAAAAATGGTGAATTACAGATAACGGATGCTTTAGCCACGCTGGCAAAACAGGGCAAGGTGCTGGGATTAAAATTTACTGGCAGGCGCTTCGATTGCGGTAGTGTTAACGGCTTCGTTGAAGCTACGAATTATTTTTTCTCCCTGATGGATGAGGATGAGTAATGCTTCAAGAATTAATGTTATACAATAGATATATATTTTAAGTTATTGTTATATAGATATTTAATCATTTACAGAAATGATTGCCCTGTCAGAATTATTACTGCTGGTGTTGCTGCGCGAAGAGAACCATGCGGAGTTTTCCGGTCATCCCAATCTGGGCGAGGCCAAGCAATTTATGTTTGGGTCTGCAGATGATGGATCTGCAGACACTGAAAAAATGCGAACCCGGTTCTATTAAGAACCTATCGAAGACTTTTCCTTAAAATAGTTAATCAAGCCGCGCGTTGATTGTCCATGCGTTGTGACCGGATCATTGTCATCCAGTTCATCGTAAATTATCTTGGCAAGGCTTTTGCCAAGTTCGACGCCCCATTGATCAAATGAGTTCAAATCCCAGATAATGCCCTGCGCAAAGATCTTGTGCTCATACATCGCGATTAGCGCACCGAGGTTAAAGGGCGTCATTTTCTGATAGAAAATCGTATTGGTTGGCTGGTTACCAGGAAACACTTTATGTGGAAGAATCTTTTCGATTTCTTCTGCATCAAGACCTGACTCTTCAAGAGATACCCTGGCCTCAGCCACTGTCTTTCCTCTAATTAATGCTTCTGTCTGAGCAAGAAAATTGGCTATTAAGAGTCTATGGTGATCACCGATATCATTTAACGATTCAACGGCGGCAAGAAAATCAGCTGGTATCAGTCGTGTACCCTGATGGAGCAACTGAAAGTAGGCGTGCTGGCCGTTTGTTCCTGTCGTACCCCAGACGATAAGCCCGGTATTGTAATCGACTTCTTCACCATTTCTGGTGACACGCTTACCATTACTCTCCATGTCCGCCTGTTGCAGATACGAGGGCAGGTACTCTAGGTACTGGTCATAGGGAATAATCGCCTGTGAGTCGGCACCGAAGAAGTTGTCATACCAGATACCCAACAAACCCAGAATGACCGGGATGTTCTTCTCCAGCGGTGTTGTCCTGAAGTGTTTGTCCATCGCATGTGCACCGGCGAGAAGCTCTGTGAACTTGTCATAGCCAACAGCCAGAGCAATAGACAGACCAATCGCAGACCACAGTGAATAACGGCCACCTACCCAGTCCCAGAATTCAAAAATATTTTCTTCAGCGACACCAAACGCCGTGGCTTCAGGAACATTACTGGAAATAGCAATAAAGTGCTTTGAAAGGGCGCTGCTATCTGCACCGGACTGCAAAAACCATTTTCGCGCAGTATGGGCATTGGTCAGCGTTTCCCACGTGGTAAAAGTTTTCGACGCAATGATGAATAAAGTAGTTTCAGGATCGAGTTTTTTTAATGTCTTGGCAATGTCTGCATCATCAACATTCGATACAAAATAAATATCAATATCTTTCTGATAGTACTGCAGGGCATTCACCACCATATGTGGACCAAGATCTGAGCCTCCGATGCCGATGTTAACAACTGAGGTGAATGGCTTTCCTGTATAACCTGTCGTGCGACCACTATGCACAGCATCAGAAAAGTCCTTCATCTTTTGCAGCTCAGCCCGTATCTCGGGCATCACATCATCACCGCTAACGATATTGTAAGGCTTATTAGTATTGCTTCTTAGCGCTGTGTGCAGGACTTCACGGCCTTCCGTGTTATTGATTTTCTCACCGGTAAACATTCGCTCTATGGCCTCAGGAAGACCACACTCGTTAGCCAGCTCTACCAGCAGTTGCATGGTCTCTTCAGTAATTCGGTTTTTTGAATAGTCCAGCAGAAGTTCTTTCCAGGAAATAGAAAAATCTTCAAAACGATCCGCCTGGGTAGTGAACAGTTCACGCATGTGGACGGTAGATATTTCCTCAAAATGTTTCTGGAGCTTATGCCATGCTGGCAGAGATTTAAGTCGGGGGTTGCTTGTTGTCATTTTGTGTATTTTCGGTGTTTGCGGTTATTTAGTTCAGAATATGTCTTGTTCAAAATCTTGCTGAGTATTTTATATTATGTAAGTGGGCAATGTTAATGATTAAAAATACCAGGCAAGGCGGGCAAAAAGGGTATTCGCCGGTGTGAGCAGCTTTCCCTGCTCAGAATCTGTTGTAAGGCCACCGTATTCAGTGCCATCTTTGCCCATGGGCAGATTAAAGCCGGCCAGCAGATCTGAATTCTGGCTCAGGCTGTAAGTACCTATGAACTGCAGCAGGGCACTGCCATCACTCAGATTTAAAAACAGTATCGGATTCAGGTTCAGTAATGGCGTCGCTTCAAGTGTCACACCGGTCGCCATGTAAAAGCGGCCGATAGTAAATAATTCTCCTCTTAGCAGCCGTGAAAAAAGATCTGCCTGGTCGATAACATCCTGCACCGAATGCTGGTCGCCTTTTAAACCGAAGCCATTGTAGAAAAGCTCGACATAACCGCTCAGGTTCTTATCAAGCATTGTGGTAGAGTAGTTATAGTTTGTTTCAGCAGACCAGGTTGTACCGCTATCCGTCTTCGTCAATGAAACACTGGCAGCGACCACGTTCTCACGCCATTCCCCGGTATATGCGGCCCCTATAACGGTGTCGCCATAATTTCTCGCCAGCAGGAAATCAGCCTCATGGCCGGATTGCAGCCAGTGAAACTTACCCGCTATCGCAGATTGATCACTGGATAGATCTCCGCTAATGGGGTCACGGCGTGGAATTAATAGTCCCTGCAAGTCGCTACCGCTATCGAATAGACCCTGTAAATAAAGCATGTCTTCACCACGCTTGTACTCAGTATCTATCGCATCAGGGGGGAAAGGATTGAACAGATCCAGCGGATTATAGGCTACGCCATTACCCCAGCTGATCGCCTGTCGCCCGACTCGTGTAACCAGCTTTTCAGATGAGTAGGTAAGGGCAAGCCTGTCGATTCGATGGTAAAGCACGGAATCATCGTTTTCAGAAATAACACTGGACAGATCCATCAGCTGTCTCTGATCACTGGCAAGATCTGCGCAGCCGCTTCTGGCGGCAATACCACCTCGCAGGAAACAGTTATTCAATTCCTTGGAGTACAGGCCATTAAGCACATAGTGCAGCTGGCCTTCCCAGCTACCAGAATACAGTTCTGCTTTTAACCTGAGATTACCCAGTGCTTCCCTGTAAGGGTTTGCTTCAGAAGCATAGACAGAATTGTCAGGAAAATCGGCGTAATTGTAGAAAAATTTAACATGGCCGCCAAACTCGGTTTCTGCATTGGCGAGCGATGGCGCGGCTGACAGTATTATTAATAGAAATATTGCACAGAGGTACCCGCTATTTCTGTCAACAGAGGCCATCTATTGCCTGTCTGTAATGGTTCTACTTTTTTTCATCACTGACGATTCTGCCGTCATGCAATTTCACCAGGCGCCTGGCAAAACTCATCACGCCTTCATCGTGTGTTGAAATAATAAAAGTTGTACCAATGTGACTGTTTAGCTCCCGCATTAGTGTCATCAGCTTATCCGAATTTTCAGAATCCAGGTTAGCTGTTGGTTCATCGGCCAGAATCAATTCAGGTTTACTGACTATTGCCCGAGCTACTGCTACTCGCTGTTGCTGGCCACCTGATAACTCTGCAGGGCGACGATTTTCCATCCCCGCCAGACCCACCTGTTCCAGTATTTCCATCGCATCCTGCTGGCGTTTCTCTGCTTCGATACCCTGTAATTGCATGACAAATTCAACATTTTCACGTGCACTGAGTACAGGTATCAAATTATAGGCCTGGAATACAAAACCAATGTGATGCAGGCGCAGGTCAGCCAGTTCAGACATAGTCATCTTGTCCAGGCGTTTACCGGCGACAGTAATCTCACCTTTTGTAGCTACATCAAGGCCTCCTATCATATTGAGGAGTGTTGTCTTGCCAGACCCGGAAGACCCGGATAAACACAAAAATTCACCTGCCGAGATATCGATATCAATATCTGACAGGGCATTTACCGCAAGCTCGCCCTGTGAAAAGACTTTGCTTAGCTGTCTGCACTTCACTGCATTATTATTTTCACTTGTCATCATTGCCAGACTCTTGTAATCGCTTCGATAGGTACTTTGCGCGAGGCACGCCAGGCCGGGAACAGGCTTGCTGCTATGCCCAGTACCAGCACCAGTGCATTGGCCAGTAAAACATCAGGCCATTTAACGGCCGGTAATAAGGTGCTGCTCATACCTGCGAACTCCATGCCCGCTGCAACTGATGACACATCAATACCATCTTTGAGAGGCAGGATAGTCAGCCAGGACAGAATGTTTCCTGCGGCAAGACCGATCAGCAGCATAATGATCGATTCGATCAGGACCATAAACAGAATATTGCGGGATTTCATCCCCAGTGCCTGGACCAGGCCTATTTCACGCGTTCGTTCAAACACTGCCATCAGCAATGTATTCACCAGTCCAAAGGAAAGTGCCAGGAAAATCACCGCGAACCATACGAGGACAAAACCATCCATCACTGCCAGCATTGATCCCATATAGGGGTCCTTTTCGATCCAGGTTCTTACATCAGCATCAGGGGCCGATGAACGAGTTTTATCTAATAATCCATCAAGCTCACGATAGTCGTGACCGAGAAGAGATATTTCAGAGATACCGGGCCCCATATCCAACATTTTGCGTACTGTTTCCAGACCGGCAAAAACATAACCGGTTTCGGTAGCCTCGAGGTCAGTATCGAACATACCGCTAATACGGAAACCACGCTCTGCGATATTATTCTCAGGATCCTGGCTCATCAGTACAACACGGCGGTCAAGTTTCGTCTCCAGCCGCTCTAGCAGTTTTTTTCCAACCAGCAATTTCTTATCATTAACAGAGGTAAGATAGTCACCTTCGGTAACACTGTCGCCAATAAAAGACAGGCCTTTTTCTCTCGCCGGGTCAATTCCTACCAGGGTCACTGCTAACACGTCACGCTCGCTGCGAATGACAGCAGGAACACGAATACGCTGCGACCATGCTACTACGTCATCCGACTCAAGCAGGGACTGCAGAGCAGGGGATTTATCCAGTGAAGGAACCAGGTATTCAATGGATGGATCATCAAGATAACCGGGAGCATGAATCTGTATATGACCCGACAGCGTTTTAATCGAACTATCGATCATTTGATCGACTACTCCACGCATCAATGCAGTCATCCATATCATGCCCCATAAGCCCAGTGCGATAGCACTAAGCATGATCAGGCTGCGGCGGTGGTTTCGCCATAGGTTCCGCCAGGCGATACGGAACACAATCGACCAGGAGATATTTTGCTTATCCGTGCTCATATTATGCTGCCTGCAACGCTTCGATTGGTCGTAGCTTACGCATGTGCCATATAGGGTAGATTGATGCAAAGACAGTGGCTATCAGTACGGCTAACGGCCCGGGTAATACGGTGCGCAGAGAAACTTCCGGCGTAATGACCGGAGGAATATTGAATCGAGCCCCCATTTCTTCCATGCCCGGAAAGCTGATGCCGTTTATACTGAAATAGTAGGTCAGTAATGCGCCTGCTAATACACCAACTGTCATGCCAGTAAAGGCCAGGACAAATGATTCAGTAAGGATTATTCGGCCAAGTTTTCCATGACGGACGCCGAGTGCGAGCAGAATACCAAATTCGTGGGTTCGTTCCAGAACTGACATCAGCATGGTATTCAGCATACTGAAGGCAACCAGTATTATCAGCAGGGCGTACATGATCCAGGCACTGAAGAAATCTGCCTGTATCGCCTGCTTCAGGCCAGGCAGCAAAGTCTCCCAGTCATGCAATCTTAGATTTCTGTTTTCCTTGATGAGTCCATCTATTTTAAGGCTATAAACATCTGCCATATTTCTGTTGCCGGCGATGATGATGCTGTGGGCGTCATTACCCATGGCAAATACATCACGAAAACTGCCCAGCGGCATTTCCATCATCTGCCGATCCAGGTCGCGATTGCCTGAATTGAAAATACCGACCACGGGTAATACCGTAGCGGCGATTGAACCGTCTTTTCCACTCCCCATAAGGGTCAACTCATCACCGATAGCAATCTTGAGATTGTTTGCCAGGGTACTGCCAATCACGGCTTCATTGGCTGATATGGATGACAGAAAACGACCCTTTTCAATCAGGCCCGGGATCGTTGACACCCGATCTTCAAAGGCGGGGTCGACACCAGTGACCTGCACGCCAATAGTGCGTTTTTCTGAAGAAGCTAATGCGAAGCCATAGGCCCTGGGTGAGACCGCCTGCAACCCTGTTTCCTGCCGTATTTTATCGGCGAGCGGATCAGCGTTGGCAATAGTACGGTACATCTGTGGTTCATCCAGGTAATCCTTTGCCTGAACCTGCATCTGACCACTAAACAAACTCAGGGTGTTGTCAATCATCATCTGGTATTGACCGAGTTGCAGTCCCAGCATGAATACCAGCAGGACATCGGCGAACACCATGGCCGCTATAGTCAGCAATGTCCGCCGAGGGTGGCGCCATATATTACGCCAGGCAAGTGTAAGCGTCGTATTAGTCACAATGATCGGGTAAGTAGCTGTAAAGGGCACATAGCTATAGCTTTATCTGCAAATTATTTTCTTGGATTACGTAAATTAGACAGGGTAAAGATGTAATCCGGTATCTTGCGGTCGAAATCAATCGCCTCAATGCTTATTTCTGTCCAGTCATCTTCTTTTTCGACGCTGTTCATACGTTGCTGGACTGCAAGCATACGTCCGCCCATTTCCTTGATATCGAGAGAGTTCAGCGTCTTAACCAGCTGCATGTCCTGATCAAAATATTGATGCGCCAGTTCCACAAAATCATCGCGAATATGGCTGATTTCCTTACCCCAGACGATGGCTGATTCTTCAAGCGGGATTGATTCAATAACGAAGACTTTATGTCCATTATCTGTCTCTGTACGAAGCAGTTTGTGGTCGTAACTATCAACGATTTCATCGGTACGGGAAACGTCTTTGTTGGAGAAATCAGAGCCCATCCAGCTCTGGCTCATCATGCTTGAAGGCACGCGGATAACCCGGTTGATTTTCGGTGTAAAACTCCAAACCTTGTTATCATCAAGGATCAGTGTTGCGTTGCCAATGTCGCGGGCGGGTGCTGTAACGCGAATCAGTGTTTTTTTCCCGCCGCTCGACCACCCCTGCAATGACATTGTTCGTTGCCAGTCTGGACGATGAATCGTCATTGTCATTTCTGTGTAAGAGGTAATGCCACGATAATGATTTATGGCTTCTTCAATAATGCCCCTGGCATCAGGCGGCGACTGGCTGTAAACAGGGCCTGAAATAGCGAGTGCAACAGCGAGTGAAAAGAAACGGAGCAGGGAAGTGGTTTTCATTTTTGTCTGTCCTTCTACTATCTGTACATCTTTGATGTGACCATTACTTAGACAAACTTAATTTTCTAGTAAGAAATTGAGAATATCATTTACGCTGATCTTGATGACAAATATCAATGTATTGCAAAGGCAATTACCATAACATTGAACATGTAACGATGTCAGTATTTAGCTGTACAGAATCGTTAAGGAGAAAATGATGAAACGGAAAATTATATCAGCTGTTGTGATTTCTACCTTGCTGGCTTTCAGCGGTTGTGCAACACAACCTACAAACCAGGATGCGGGTATGGTCATCGGTGGCATACTGGGTGGCGTGCTGGGTTCCCAGGTAGGGCACGGTGATGGAACTACTGCCGCGATTATCGTCGGCACATTGCTGGGAGGCGCTATCGGCGGTGCAGTAGGCAGGTCAATGGATGACACGGACCGGCTAAAAACGGCACACTCTCTTGAAACAGTACGGACCGGAGTGCCGTCCAGATGGCAGAATCCGGACTCGGGGAACTCATATACAGTGGTGCCGACAAAAACGGTAGAAACTGCAACAGGCCCATGCAGGGAATATACGATTGATGCCCTTGTCGCCGGAAAGCTGGAAAAGGTTTATGGCACGGCCTGTCG
>JASJFV010000322.1:0-3075 GCA_033791885.1 Gammaproteobacteria bacterium
GTCTTTGCGTAATGTGGGCCGATATCCTGTAAATGGAACAGCTTCATGTCTGTATGGGTAGCTACTGTATCCAGCATAGCCGTTACAGAAGGAAGAAAGCCGCCTGGAAAAATGTATTTTTTGATGAAATCGACATCCTTCAAGGCATTATCGTAAAGCTGTTCCCTGATGGTGATCGCCTGGATAAGCATCATGCCATCTGGCTTCAGCAGACTGGCACATTTTTTGAAATAGGTATCCATGTACTGGTGGCCAATAGCTTCGATCATTTCAATCGAAACCAGCTTGTCGTATTCCCCGCTAAGGTCGCGGTAATCCTGTTTGACAATGTTAATCCGGTCTTCAAGACCTTCCTTTTTGACTTTATCTGTAGCCAGCCGATACTGTTCCTCAGAGATTGTAGTAGTAGTGACTTTACAGCCATAGTTTCGTGCTGCATGTATAGCCAGCCCACCCCAGCCGGTACCTATTTCAAGTAAATGATCATCTGCTTTGAGCTGAAGTTTATTGCAGACAAGGTCGAGCTTGGCAACTGCGGCCTGTGCCAGGTTCATGCCCGGGGTTTCGTAGTAAGCACTTGAATACATCATAGTGTCATCAAGAAACAGTCTGAACAATTCATTACCAATATCATAATGTGCACTGATGTTTTTTCTGCTGCCAGCTCGCGTGTTGCGGTTCAGCCAGTGCATGATTTTTTGCAGCGGGGCCTGCAATCGCATGAAGCCATAATCGAGATTGTCCAGCACTTCGCGGTTACGCAGGAAAATACGTACCAGAGTGACAATGTCAGAACAATTCCACTTGCCATTCATATAGGCTTCACCAGAACCCGGGCTACCGGCAAAGGCAATATCTTTATAAAAACTCGAATGAATGACATCTATAATTACAGCTGCCGGAAAGTCATCAGAGACATGGCCAAAATAATGCTCTGTATTATTTTCACGTAAGACAATCTCACCGTTCTGGATTTTATCCAGTTGTTGATGCACCAGCCTTTTTGCCAGGTGCGTAAAGAGTCCAGTTTGTTCCTCAGTTATAAGGTTTGATGTCAATGGGACTGTAGATCGGTTCATGGCTTATCTCGTCGTTGCAGGTTTTTCAATGTTTTTAGGATGGTCGAAAATTGGTATACGTTTCAATACCAGCCTTAATGCTTCAAAATATATTCCGGCGACGATCTTCATCGTTACCATTGGGTACTGTATAAGTACACGGGACATGTTTTTTGAAGTAATTGGCTTATATTCAAGGTCGAGCGTCGCATCAAATAATTTGTCGTCATCGATAAAGTTTTGCATGTGAACAGTCAGGCGTTTGTCAGGCTGGTTAAAACGCCAGTCATAGTCAATATTCATCGGCATGAAAGGTGATACATGAAAATCTTTCACTGGCCTGTACTGTTTGTGCCCGGTCTTCACCTGGTTTAGGGAAGCGCTTTCAGCTTCACTGAGCACATAGCAGTATTGCTCACCCCAGGGCGTATTGTTTACCTCGGCAATAATATGTTCGACATGCGTATCTTCTTTGTTGTAACAATAGTAGAAGCTAACCGGGTTGAAGCCGAAGCCGAAATATTGACAGTGCGTGAGCAGGCGAACAGGTCCTTCTGCCTTGATGCCAGTGTGCTCGAAAATTTTATTGCACACGGCGTGCTTGAGAGACTGCCCACGTTCACCCATATGGTCAGAGCGCTTAAATGTTGCCAGGTTCGGACGATCAATGGACCAGAACCAGTAGCGGTCAAATAATCCCGGTAACTCATCGAGATCAAGAAACATCATGTAGAGGCGGTAGTTAAACTCGTGCTTGCGTGGAGCAAAGCGCCGATGTCTAACCTGCCCTTCGTAAATGCAGCTCTTCATACATTGCCTCGTTAAAATGTTCTACCGCATCAATTGCACTGACTACGCCGTCCTCATGAAACCCATTACGCCAGTAAGCGCCGCAATACCAGGTTCGGTTAGTACCATTTATTTCTGCATGTCTTTGCTGGGCAGCGACAGAATCAGGGGTAAACATTGGATGTGAATATTCGATACGTTTGATTATCTTGTCAGGATTAATGGCATCACTGTTGTTCAGGGTGACGTTAAATGTTTCTGGTGCGTCGATACACTGCAGGATATTCATGTTGTATGTCAGCGCAACCCGGTCACGCTGCTGTTTTAGAATGTGATAATTCCATGCTGCCCAGGCAAGCTTTCGTTTCGGCAACAATGATGTGTCAGTGTGCAGAATCGCCTCGTTTTTCTGGTAGGTGATAGCGCCTAACACACTGGATTCTGCATTTGTGGCCTGTTCCAGCATTTCAAGGGCCTCATCAGAATGCGTGGCAATAAACACCGCATCATATTTCTCAACGCCAAACTTTGCTGTCTGTATTTCGACATGAGTGGGAAAGCGGCGGATATTTTCAACCGGGGTATCGATACGGGTGTTGTGACGGAAAGCCCTTGTCAGCGGCTCTATATATTCACGCGAGCCGCCTTTGATGACATGCCATGTCGGTCTGTCATTGATACTCAGCAGTCCATGATTATGGAAAAAACGGATGAAGAAGCGGGCAGGAAAGTCCTGCATAAGGCTGGCCTCAGTCGACCAGATTGCAGCGCCCATAGGTATGATATAGTCATTTTTGAATTCATCACCATATCTATACTTCTGCAGATATTCACCTAACGGCAGTTCTGCATCTTCGTGCTCGAGTGTCTCTACTGCCTCGCGATTAAATCGCAGGATGTCTTTAACCATTCGCAGAAATGAAGGCCTGAACAGGTTGCTTCTCTGCGCAAACATACTGTTTATGGTATTGCCGTTATATTCGAGACCCGTCAGCTCATGTTTAACACTGAAGCTCATGTTCGTTGGCATCGCCTCAACCTTTAAATCTTCCAATAACTGCGTGAAGGCCGGATATGTGCGATCGTTAAACACGATAAAGCCGGTATCAATGGCATACTGTTTGTCATTGACAATGATGTCATGCGTGTTGGTATGGCCACCAATATAATTATTCGCTTCATAGACTGTAACATCATGGTCCTGGCTTAACTTATAGGCGGCGACGTT
>JASJFV010000323.1:0-18505 GCA_033791885.1 Gammaproteobacteria bacterium
CAGAGGCACTTCCAGAATCAATCAGCTGGTCTATTCTATCAAGCAGGTTAAAACCGACCTCCAGTCCGCCGAACAGCCAACGCTTCGGCAGCACTTGCCAGTGCGACTCAATCCCAGCTCGTGATCCTCCATCGCCCCAGACAGGACCACTTCCTGTGTCACGGTAACGAAGCCGTGCACTGCCATATACTCTGACGGTGTTTGGATCTTTATACCAGGTGTCTTCGCGTTGATTTTTTCCTGATTCACGATCTGCCAGCGGGTCTTCTTCAGCCGTCAGCTCACGCTCATGGACGACCTGGCTTGCAGGCGTTAGCTCTACAGGAGTTTCTATACCTGCCACATTTTTCTGGGCTAATGCTGTATTTGTTGTGTTCAAAAAAACAACCAGGACCAACAGAAATGCCCTGTTCATTAGTCTCGGTTGGTTTCTATGACGCTTGAGGATGTCCATATGCATGGGGCTGGTATACATTACTTTAATTGAGATGTATCGAAAGTACGCAGCTTCTTGTGATACGTGAATTACTACAAAAACTGTATACCATGCTAACCAGTTACTGTGAAAGTTATATTAGCTAAGAATTGAATAGATGAATATTTCTGCAGGGTATAACTATTGGAGAGGATGAGAGACAAAACCTGATAAAAAACTATAAATATATTAGATCCAATAGAGCAGGAAGTGGCGCAATCTTAGTATGTAACAAGTGCAGGACTATTATCGGAACCTATAATTGTTGCTTGATACGCGTGTTACAGAGTATTCGTGTAAATACTGCTACTTCAATTCAAATGATTCTACAGGGGCCTGTTGAAGATTATCCGGTGGCTGCATAAATGGGATAAAACTACAGGGGTACATACGAGAATCGGTATATGTTTAATAGCAAGCTTACCAAATAGGATATAGGGACAGCACGATTGACTGCCACTGACTGAAACCAGCTATTCCTGTGCAATTTATATTTTCAGTGTAAATTCAGTGCAAACTCATGTTCTATCACACTAAACATTCGGATGCGTCATTTCGCTGTAATAACTACACTTTAATCAGTTTCACAGGTTACCGAATCAGTATGGTGGTTAATTGCGATAAACAGCCTGTTCCAGCTACCAGGTAAGTTATGATTCAAATGAACCACTTTGACCGCCTGGTCATAAGTTAGATCGTATTGAATCATTTTATCCTTAACCTCACCCGCAAGTGCAGAGGAGACCTTACTCGTTAACAAAGTTTGCATGATTTTTCTTATCCTTCTCCAGTTTTATTTACTTCGGCTATAGTGAGAGGCGATCCTCAAGTTTAGAGTAACAGCTCATTTCTCTTTTGTCATGTTATTATTTATCAGTATGTTGTGAATGAAATATAATGTAAATTGTATAGTATGTAAATAGTAATGAAAGTGCGGGTTTGCTAGCTTCCTGGATACAGCTAGAGAATTTTCCAGATGTACGAACCACGGTGAAACCTGGGTCAATCTAAAGTGGCTCATTTTTTCGTATTCTGAAGTCCTGTCGGAGATTAATGACCTTATTCTCGACAGCATGGATACGCTACGAGGGCCAGTGAATGAACTGCCCATACCACACCATTCAATTCAGGGCTTTGATTAATTGAGATTATCCGAAAAATAAAGTGTCAATAAATACTCCAGTTACCATTTTGGTTAACTTTTGGCGCCTTGCGGTAGTTATCGGGCTGTTAGATACACTCTTTGTAAAGATCAGGCTGAATGGCCATGCAGGATATAATTGTATAGCTCAAGCTCCAACAGACGAGTTGAGATAACAGTCATTTTGTAATTCTACGGCCCCGCATTTTTTCAACAGCGCGCCCATCACAGACCACACAGTTTCGACCCGCTGCCTTTGCCTTGTACAGTGAATCATCTGCACGCCTTATAAGTGTATCGAGATCTAAACTGCCGACGGCAACACCAAAGCTGGCGCTGATTGTAAAGTCTTTGTCATTGAACGAAATCGGTGTCCTGGAAATAACCTGACGCAAGGTCTCGGCAATTTGTGCGGCCCCATCAGTCAATGAAGTTGTCAGCAATATTCCAAATTCCTCACCACCGATTCTTGCGCAGAGATCTGATTTTCGCATTCCTTTCTGAAGAATATGCCCAATTTGCCTTATCGTCGCATCACCCCCGGCATGGCCATACTTATCATTGATTTTCTTGAAATGATCAATATCAATTATTATGACCGACAGTATTTCACCATTTCGCTGACAGTAGTCAACTAACATTTTTCCCTTTTCATAAAATGCGCGGCGGTTATCAATCCCTGATAATTCATCCTTCAGGGCCATAGCTTCTGCTGCCTCCTTCGCATGGCCAAGTTCATGAGCCAGCATAAAGCTCTGATTCAATTTCAGCGACAGTATTTTCCCTGCGCGTATGGCGGAGACCGAGAAGATCACAGCACTCAGTGCAAGCCCCACCGTCAACAGGCTGCCTTGCATGAGAAACCAACCAGTGATTGGTAGTAAAAGACATGTAATTGTAATCAGTGCCATAGTCCGATTGACTGAATAAGCAGAAATAGCACCCCCAGACATGCCAATCAGAAAGAAATAGATCACTACCTGGTGTAGTTGAGATTCTGTGGGCAGGATATACACTGCACCGATACCCCAGATAATCGATGACAGGAATAATGTCAAAACATATGGCATTCCCCATGCCAGGATATCCTCACCCTGTGGCTTAATTCGGTGATAGAGCATGAACAGGGTGAACCGAATAAGAGCGCTGCAAACAAGGATAAAAACCCAGCTTATCAATACTTCCTTTTGCTGCACTTGCCACAGTATTGCAGATAGCAGTACACAGCCAAACAGACTAACGAATATAGCTGAGTAAGATTGATGAAAAAGTAGTTGGAGCTTTTCTGCTCGTACAAGTTCATCCAACTGTGAAGTTGTCTTCTCACCATCTATATGTTCTTTTTTCAGCAATTTAGGATGCCTACGTCAGGAGAAGTTCACGTATAGAAATGGAAGATTTACCCTTTGTATTACTGTCGTTTAAAACCGGGGCATTCTTTTTTACAGATTTTTGCTGTGCACGGTATTCCGATATTAAGATTCCACAGACTTTGCAGCGAGTGTCAATACCGGAGACCAGAAGGTCACTTTTGCTAAAATAATGTTCGTGATCACTGTACAGCGAATACGCTACTTTTGAATAGAAGAGCCTTGTCTTATGTAAGATAAACTCACTGAAATTGCTGCTGTCGAATTCTGTTTCTTGGTTAAACATCATTTCTTCTCTGGATTTGATATCAAAAATAATTATTTAAGGTTTGCTGCTGTTGTATAAAAAGATAGTATAAAAATACCATTCGTCAAGAAAAAGTTACCGCTTATAGCGACGAATGGTATATTTCGTCATTAATAAGTTACCGCCTATCGTGACAAATGGTGTGTTTTAACTGTTTTTAAACCATGTTTTGTTAATCAATAAATGCTTTTTAGATCGGTCAGTTGGACGTTTCTTTCTCGGAGGAAAGTAGATGGCTGAAATAGCGTAATCACGGATACGCGATGGTGCTTAGAAGCAAGACAATTAACAAGATAGACGAAAGCCTAATTCAGAATGACTGTTTCTATCCCCCTTATTTTCGATGAAAAGTAATAAAGCTAGACCTTAATTATTTCAAATTTCAACCTGCAGTCGCTGTTAGTGACTATCATCTAGCTAATTAGCTATGGGCTAACAGCGAGTACCTGACTCACCATTCAAAGTCCTTTTTTCTACCCGGAGGTCTGCTTGTGGCCGATATTTCAACTTGTCTACGCAATAATTCATCTGTAGAAGAAATGATGGAGTGAAAAAACGGGTAGTTGTATGACGAATATTATTTCGCATTGAATCCGAAATATTTTACAAAGATGTTGCAAATTGATTCTAGACTATGACATATTCAATACATGTTACAGATGCAGAACATCAATACTGAGTTATTAAATGTAGCGACGCCCGTTGCTGCAAACTCTACACCTGCCTGTTTCGTTCTTCACAGCGCTCTGCTACTGCGCTAGTTCAGCGCAAATACTCTACCTACATATTGATTCTTTTTTTACTCCATTTTTATATGGAGTGCATGTTAATCTTGGCACTGTAAAATACTTCAGCGCAGTAGCCGCAAAACAATTCAGGATACGAAAATGAGCGATTCCTTAATTATTTTTGATACAACCTTACGAGATGGTGAGCAAAGTCCCGGTGCGTCGATGACACGTGATGAGAAGGTGCGGATTGCACGCAGCCTTGAACGTATGCGAGTGGATGTTATCGAAGCAGGATTTCCTGCCGCCAGCCGTGGTGATTTTGACAGTGTACAGGCAGTGGCATCGGTGGTTAAAGATAGCCGTGTATGTGGCCTGGCACGAGCCATAGAGGGTGACATACAGAAAACGGCAGATGCTATCAAACCGGCGGAAAAGAACCGCATCCACACGTTTATTGCCACTTCACCAATCCATATGCAGGAAAAATTGCACATGAGCCCCGAGCAAGTTCTGGAGCGTGCCGTCTGGGCAGTAAAGTTTGCCCGTCAATTTACTGATGACGTTGAGTTTTCACCAGAAGATGCAGGACGTTCAGATGAGGATTTCCTCTGCAGAATAATTGAAGCTGTCATTGATGCCGGTGCCAGTACCATTAACATTCCTGATACCGTCGGTTATAACTTGCCAGGTCAGTTTGGCATTCTTATTGCAAACTTGCGATCTCGAATTCCGAATTCAGACAAGGCCATCTTTTCTGTCCATTGCCATAATGATCTCGGCATGGCCGTTGCTAACTCATTAAGCGCCGTGCTCAACGGAGCTCGCCAGGTTGAATGTACTATTAACGGCCTCGGTGAAAGAGCAGGAAATGCGGCATTGGAAGAAATTGTCATGGCGGTGAAAACCCGCCAGGATGTTTTTGACTGTACAACAGCTATCGACACGACACAGATTGTGCCAACCAGTCGCCTGGTTTCCAATATTACCGGTTTTGCCGTGCAACCAAATAAAGCTATAGTCGGTGCTAACGCGTTTGCTCATGAATCCGGTATCCACCAGGACGGTGTTATCAAAAAGCGCGAGACGTACGAAATCATGCGAGCGGAGGATGTTGGCTGGGCACACAATAGAATGGTGTTGGGCAAACACTCCGGACGTAATGCCTTCCGCACTCATTTGAAAAAATTAGGCATAGAGCTCGATTCAGAATCATCACTAAATTCTGCCTTTGCAAAATTCAAGGAACTTGCGGACAAGAAACATGAGATTTTTGATGAGGATTTGCAGGCCCTTGTAACAGAAGAGTCCACTGAACAGGACAATGAGACCGTTAAGCTGGTGACATTGAAAGTCTGTTCAGAAACAGGTGAAACGCCCGAGGCTGAGGTGACTTTGAATGTAGATGGCACGGATATGTCAGCATCTATGCCAGGTGGTGGTCCTGTTGATGCAGCGTTTAAGGCGATTGAAACAATTCTTAACTGTGGCTGTAGATTGCTGCTGTATTCGGTCAATAACATCACTACAGGAACGGATTCACAGGGTGAAGTTACAGTACGTATTGAGAAAGACAGCCGTATCGTAAATGGTACAGGCGCTGATACTGATATCGTAATTGCCTCGGCCAAAGCCTACCTGAATGCCATGAACAAGATGAAGTTCGACCTGGATCGTGCTCACCCGCAAGCCAGCCAGCCACCTATCTAGCTGCCCTGGTTATGTCGAAGCAGGCTGAGCAGCAAAGGCGAATCCTTGCCGATATGGGCATTGATGTCTGGTTGCTCCGGGGTGACCCCGGGGCAGCTGGTGACATGCCTGATGAAAAAGATACCCCATTAAGCTGTTTGCAGAATGAGGTTCAGAATTGTCAACGCTGCAGCTTGAGCAAAAGCCGAACACAGACCGTTTTCGGCAACGGTACTGCGCAGGCAGAACTATTGCTAATTGGCGAGGCACCGGGTGCAGAAGAAGACCGGCAGGGAAAACCTTTTGTTGGCAAGGCAGGAAAACTGCTCGATGCTATGCTCCGGGCAATCGGCCTTGATCGTAGCCAGGTCTTTATATGCAACGTTCTAAAGTGTCGTCCACCGAATAATCGTGACCCGAAATCGGATGAAGTTGAGGCCTGTTCGTCATTTCTTTCTGCCCAGGTAGAGATCGTTAAGCCAAAAGTTATCCTCGCACTTGGTCGCTTTGCTGCTCATCAATTGTTACAGACAGAATCCCCAGTGTATAAAATGCGGGAAGCCAGTAATGTCCTGCCAGGAACTGATATACCGGTTGTTGTCACCTACCATCCAGCCAGCCTGTTAAGAAACCCTGATCAGAAAGCACAGTCGTGGCGTGATTTGTGCAAGGTCCATCAACTACTGGAGACCTCCCGGCGTTGATGCAGGAAGGCGGCACAACTGGGATTCGGCCCATGCTGCCGATTGATCTGTCAGAGGTGATGGAAATTGAAAACCGGTCTTATGACTTCCCCTGGAGTGAAGGAATATTCAGCGATTGCCTTGTAAACCACTATTTGGCGATGTTATACGTGCGCAATAAGAAAATACTGGCGTATTCAGTATCTCAATTTATTGTAGATGAATGCCATTTGTTAAATCTTTGTGTTCGTCAGGAAGCCAGGGGGCAGGGTTTAGCAACAAAGATGATTAAGTATCTGATCAATCAGGCCAGGCAAAGTGATATGGGGTCGATTTTTCTCGAGGTAAGAGTTTCCAACGAATCTGCAATTCACCTGTATGACAAACTGGGTTTCAATGAAATAGGCATGCGCAGAGATTACTACCCGGATGCAAATGGTCGGGAGGATGCGCTGGTATTAGCTTATGAAATATTTTAATGCCGGGTTATTGCGTTAGAAATACCAGGCTCAGGGAAGGCAAGTAGGTGATTAGCAGCACTGCAAAAAGCAGTATAAAGAAGAATGGCAAAGTCGATATATAGAGTTCCATCACCGGTTTGTTGAAACGGTAACTGGCAATGAACAGGTTCATGCCGACAGGTGGTGTGAAATAGCCGAGTTGCATATTTGCCAGGAAAACAATACCAAGATGAACCGGGTGAATTCCATAGCCAGCCGCAATGGGTAAGATAATTGGAATGATAATTATCAATGCTGAGAAAATATCCAGCATCATACCCAGTACAAGCAGGAACACGTTTAATGCGATCAGGAATGTCCACTTGCTGTCTATATAAGAATGGATGCTTTCAAATAATTTTGTAGGAATTTCTGCGTCGATCATGTAATTGGTAGAGGCTAGCGATACACCCAGTATCAGGATGATAGCTCCAACCAGCACCATAGATTCACGGATGATCTCAGGAAGCTGGCGTATTTTGACCTCACGTTTAACGAAAACTTCAACTATCAGTACATAAACTGCTGTCACTGCCGCCGCTTCCGAAACCGCAATATAACCACCGTAGATTCCGCCGAGGACAAGAAAAGGAAGGGGGATTTCCCATATGGATTCCTTAATCGACGAGATGATTTCATTGCCGTTAAATTTTGTCGTGAGCTGACCTTTAGGTTGCTTCCACATACTCCAGCCGGATAGCAGAATGACCATCAGCAGTCCTGGCAGGATGCCGGCAAGAAATAAATCATCGATATTCACTGGCGTATCGAGTGACGATTGCTGGGCAATAACACCATAAAGTATCAGAGGCAATGAGGGTGCAAATAATAAGCCCAGGCTGCCAGATGTGGTTATCAGCCCAAGGTTGAATCGTTCAGGATAGCCAGCCTGCTGCAAGGCAGGGTAAAGCAGGGCACCCAGTGCAACAATGGTGACACCAGATGCACCGGTAAAGGCGGTAAAAAATGCACAGGCAGTCAGTGCAACGATTGCCAGTCCACCGGGCATCCATCCGAGCAGTGCATGTGCCATTCGAACCATGCGGGCAGGGGCCTGGCTTTCACCCAGCAGGTAGCCGGCAAAGGTAAATAGTGGGATAGCTAATAGAATCGGCATCTCTGCCAGGCGATATATTTCTATTGTCACTACTTGCAGGTCTATTCCTTCGCTGTGAAAGCCCCACAGTGCGCTGCCACCGATAATGCTGAAAAGTGGGGCACCCAGCAGCGTCAGTAACAGTAGAATAAGAGCGATAATCATTGTTTGCCGTGCTCCCTAAAACTCTGGCTAATGAGTACTAATACCTGGAAGGCATAACGCAGGGCAATTATGGCAAAGCCAATGGGGATAATCGATTCCGGTAGCCAGGCAGGGACAGAGGCAAAAGCCATCGCGCCAGAATTCCACTCATCAATCAGAAACAGAAAAGAATGCCAGGCAATAATGGCTGAGATTATCGCGGCAAATGTACGAGTAATGATATCGCTGATCGTTTTTAATCTTTCGGGCAGAAAACGCGTCAGCACATCGACGCTGATTTGTTTATTCTGACGTGTAGCGACCAGTGCGCCTAGTAGGCCCACCCAAAGAACCAGAACCCTTAGTAACGGATCCAGCCAGATACTCCCTGTGCCGAGAAAATTTCTCATCACAATCTGGCTGAATGCCAGTGTCACCATGGCGAGCAGAATTGTAACCAACAGGGTGTCTTCAATGCGATGAAGTATTTGAACACCTTTGTGCAGCATGGTTTGTTAACCTGAATATTTTACTTACTAATCTATGAGTCAGTTCTTCGCACGCTGTGTTGCAATTAATTCCTTTAATTGTTTATAAAGCTCAGGAGAAGCTGCACGTTTACCTGTTTCTTCGATCACTTCATCAGCAAATGTATTCCAGTTGGCAACTTCCTTGTCATCGGGGCGGGCAAATTCAATGCCCATTTTCAGCAGGGCCTGTCGGGCACCGTCATTGTCTTTACGGTTAACGTCATCCATAGCTGAGAAAGTCTGCGCGACAATATTTTTTACAATTGTCTGGTCAGCAGGCAGGATCTTGCTAAAGCGTTTATTATCGACAACCAGTACTCCTACCAGGTACAACAGTGGCACATCAGTGATGCTGCGAATACGTGTATGCCACTGGAATGCCAGGGCGCCGGTAGGCGTTGCCCCAATGGTATCGATAAGTCCGGTTTGCAGGCCGGTGTAGACATCAGCAAGCGGCAGAGTGATAGGATGCACACCCATTTTCCTGAACAGCGCTTCATTCAGAACGTCATCCTCCGGAATCCACAGTTTCTGTTTCTTCAGGTCCTCAACATTTTTCACCGTATTATCAGACATCAAATAGGCAAAGCCGCCTTCCGAAATGCCGAGGATAGTGAAGCCTTTTTTAGACATGCCCTTTTTAAGCATGGGGTCGATTATTGGGCGCACATAATCAATCTCTGCATAGTTTTCGAATACCATGGGCAAGCTGTAAATTTGCATGTCAGGGTAGATGCTTGCCAGGCTGCCGCCTGTAAGGGCTCCACCCTGTAATTGTCCGAGCCGGATCTTTTTCATTACGCTCTTGTCATTGCCCATGACACCACCGGGATAAAATTTAAACTTAACCCTGCCATCGGTTTTTTTGTCGATTTCAGTCGCGGCCAGACGCATTTTTTTCATCCATGTAGTGCCATCCGGAGCAAGTGTCGCAATTTTTAATGTCAATGCGTAGCCATTGCTAAATGTACTGAGCAGGATAATTGCGATGAAAAATTTGATTGGGCGGTGGAATGTTTGTAATAGAGACATAGTGTTTTCCATTATGAATTATTTGTACCGTTTTTGACTGATATCAATGCTTGAGACTAGTTCAAAAGAAATCGGCTGATTCATCGAGTAGCTGCCGTGCCTGTTCCTGTGCCAGAGTGTTAATCAATGTCATCCCTGGAGCGGTGGCGGGAGAGGCCAGCACTTCGTTGAGCAATTTATCATGAAGTTCCTGATCGAATATCATGCGTGCATAATATCGGGCATAGAGGGTCTTGACCATCAGGTTGTTGCCATCGCTGAGTATGATTGCCTCGTCAAAATAGTCCCTGGCGAGATCTGGTTTTCCTCCCATCGCAGCAGGCAGGAAGGAATTTAATACAGCAAGGTAAAGTTGCGCATTGCCATTGTCCCACGCAGGATCCAGTTCTACGACACGAAGCATTATTGCTTTGACCTTTGGAATATCAGCAATAGCGGCCCAGTCGTCAGTGCGACTTTGAATCCAGCCAGCCCAGGCTACGCCCCAGGCATTCAGCACAGGAAGATTCTTTTTGCCTGTTTTCTGCAGCGCCTGTTGAAATTCTGGGAAGCGGTCATCCGAAATAGTACAAAGATCAGGTAACTCTATGCAAAAGGCGTGATGGGCATAGTGCAGGGATTTTTCTGTCAAACGCCTGGATCTGTCAGGTTCTTCAGCTGCAAATGCCCCTGCGTAAGAGCCATAAAGAGAACTGCCTGCAATGAGAAGGTCAATATCATCCGGTGAACCCTGGATGAAACTGTCAATCATAATTAGATAGGCCGGAGCGCCCTGGCGAACGGTATCAGGATCATTCTGGTTCTGGATTGCCTGGCTGAGATTGTCTGCCAGATCCTTTGTAGCTGAACTGACCAGAGTATTGCATCCGCTTAGAGCCAGTAATGTAGATAAAAGGATAACTAACCGTATCACTTGAAGAGCCTCATTTTAAGAAGCGCTAATTATACGGGCAATGTAATGATGTCGCTAGATGTAGAAAGAAAGTGTTTCGAAAGCCTCAGTAACGCCAGATTTTTAGTTTCTGGCCGCTGAATAGCAGGTCGCTGGTGCTGATTTTGTTCCACTTGACCAGTTCATTCAGGGTTACCTGGTAGCGTTTTGACAAGGACCACAGGGTATCGCCTTTTTTGACCGAAATTACCTTGGGTTTCTGCTGCGAGGATTTAGATGATTTTTTCCTGGAAGAAGAGGCAGTTCGCTGAATATTTTCAGACTTGCGATAACTCCTCGAAAGCGGTATCAGTAAATCCTGGTTAATATTGATTTTACTGCTCTTTAGCTTGTTAGTTTTTTTCAGTGATGAAACGCTAATGCCATGACGTCGTGCAATGACACTCAGCGTGTCACCCTTTCTGACTTTGTAGTGTGCCCAGCGAACACGTTGGTTCTGAGGAATTCCAGCGATGGCATCTGCGACCATTTCTGACGAAGATGCGCTGACTAGCAGACGATGAGGGCCTGCCGGGTCAGTTGCCCAGCGCTTGAAACCGGGATTGAGCATTTCCAGTTCGTCAATCGGGATATTTGTTGCATCTGCAACGACACCGAGTTCAATCTGGCTATTCAGGCGAATAACGTCAAAGTAAGGCTGATTCGGAACGCTGGAGATCTTCAGGCCGTATTTTCCAGGATTCTCTATGATATTGCTCAGAGCAATAAGCTTGGGAACATAGCGGACTGTTTCATCACGCAGTTTCAGGGCAGTGTAATTAGTGGGTTTACCAGCACGTTTATTGGCTTTTTGGGCTCGAGAAACTGTCCCTTCTCCTGCATTGTAACTGGCCAGTGCCAGCGCCCAGTCGCCATCAAAATCCCTGTGTAACTTTTCCAGGTAATCCAGTGCGGAATTTGTAGAGGCATAAACGTCCTTGCGGCCGTCGTACCACCAGTTTTGTTTTAGCCCATAATGGCGACCCGTTGCAGGGATGAATTGCCATAGGCCTACAGCTTTGGCGCTGGAAAGTGCGTGGGGTTTATAGGCACTTTCTATCGCTGGCAGCAGGACAATTTCCATCGGCATATTTCGCTGTTCAACCTGAACAGTGATGTAATAAAGATAAGGCGTCGATCTTTTTACCAGTCGTTCTATGTATTCAGGTCGAGATGAATACCAGCGTTCGTATTCAGCAATATGCTTACTCTGCACTTCCGGCAGGTCAAAACCTGCACGAATCCTGTCCCACAGATCCTGATAATCTTCTGCCGTGTAAGTGACTACTTTCGGCTGGTATTCTCTGGGTGCTGGCCGGGTGTCACGATTCTGTGAAGCTTTGTCGACGGGTTCCGGCGATGTTGTGGCATCGTCATCACCGTAGTCAAAAAATGATGACAGAGATTTCTTTTCTGCTGTGTTTTTTTCATTTGTAGTGGCGCAGCCACCGAGAAAAAACAGGCCTGAAATGAGCAGGATGAAGAGTGTTCTGATTGTCAGGTTTTTTTTCATTGCGGTGCAGTCTAGGTTCAGCATTGTGTTAGGTCAAATGAAATTGCTCACTAGCCATATTTTTTTTTACGAATTCAGCATAGACTGCAAAGACACGGTATTACTAGTTAATTAAGTCTAGCTTATCCTTTGTTATTAACAAGTCTAACTTAATCCAATATTATATTCTAGAAAATAATGTAAGAGTATAATATAAGCTATTGTTTATAAATATATTAGATGACTAAAAATGATATGAATAAGCTAATAATTTTGCAGAATTCTGAATCAGCTGGACTCACTCAGTCAGCAGGCAGGGACTTGTCAAACTTAATGAAACAAGCGCGATGAATAGCTTTAGTGAATGGTGTCAGACTAGCCTTGGACAATCATTGTTTGATGCAGAGCAAAATGCGGTAGGCCAGTTTTTACCAGCACTTAAGGGTGATATTGCTGTTCAATATGGTTATGCCGGCACAACGCCAATGCTTGAAAAGAGTGATATGGAGCATAAGTTCTTTCTGCAGGTGAGAGAAAACCCCGCAGTTGGCGTAAATTTATCCAAAAACACACCGGCTATGCAGTCGCTCTATGCGAACAGCGAAGGTTTTCTACCTTTAGCTTCATCGTCTGTTGATTTATGTCTATTGGTCCATACGCTTGATTATTCTGATGATCCACATCAATTGTTGCGTGATAGTAAGGACATTCTCGTCAGTGGTGGCCACCTCGCTATCCTCGGCTTTAACCCTTACTCCTTATGGGGGGGCAGAAAGATTTTTTCAAGAAAGAAAGCGCCATGGAACAGTCACAATTTTTCCGTCTACAGGGTTCGCGAATGGCTCAGCCTACTCGATTTCCACATTAGCGGCGGTATGATGCTTTACTATTCTCCCCCTATACAGAAGAAGAGTCTGCGTGAACAATTTATATTCATGGAAAATGCGGGTGACAGATGGTGGCCGATGCTGGCATCTGCCTATCTACTGATAGCCCAGAAGCGCGATCCGGGGATGACTGTCATTGATTTCAGGAAGAATGTGAGAAAAAGCTCTTATCTGAATGTTGCGGAACCTGTAGCTAAAAACTATATCAATACCAAGAGCTAAAAATAATGTCTGAAGTTATTATTTATACTGATGGCGCATGTCGTGGTAATCCCGGGCCTGGTGGCTGGGGAGCAGTCCTTACCTATGGCAGTAAGAAAAGAGAGCTGTTTGGCTCAGAGAAAGAAACTACGAATAACAGAATGGAACTCCTGGCGGCCATTCAGGCGCTGGAAAGTCTGAAAAGGTCCTGTAAGGTTAGCCTTTATACAGACTCACAATATGTACGAAAAGGTATTCTTGAGTGGATGGACAACTGGAAAAAGCGTGGCTGGAAGACTGCTGCCAGAAAACCTGTAAAAAATCAGGACTTATGGGTCAGCCTGGATGAGGCGCTGACGCGGCATGATGTAGACTGGCACTGGGTAAAAGGGCATTCAGGAGTAGCAGGGAATGAGCATGCCGATAGTCTCGCTAACGAGGCGATAGACCAGATGCTAAATGCAGAAAAAAATAGAGGGAAATGATGAGACAAGTAGTTCTGGATACAGAAACGACCGGATTAGATCCAAATAAAGGACACCGTATCATTGAGATTGGCTGTGTAGAACTGATTGATCGAAAACGCACCGGAAATGAACTGCATCAGTATCTGAAACCCGACCGGAAAGTTGATGCCGGTGCTATAGAGGTACATGGAATCACCAATGAATTTCTGCAGGACAAACCGAGGTTCGAGGACATCGTAGATGACTTTCTTGCCTATATAAAGGACTCGCAGCTGATTATCCACAATGCCCCGTTTGATGTTGGCTTTATTAATAGCGAATTGAAACTGACGGGCCGTAAGCTCGGTCATACCGTAGATTATTGTGACGTTATCGATAGCCTGGTCATGGCAAGACGTATGCGTCCAGGGCAAAAAAATTCACTCGATGCCCTTTGCAGACATTTTAATATTGATAATTCACAGCGCGATTATCATGGCGCTTTGCTGGATGCGGAATTACTGGCTGAAGTATACCTTGCACTGACTGGTGGGCAGTCCGCGCTTTTTCAGGACAGTGATTCAGGTAAACAATCACAGGCCGAAAAGATTATTCGTCAGCTGGATACCAGCCGGCCGGTCTTGCCTGTTATTTATGCTAATGAAGAAGAAAGCCATTTACATGAAGTGTGGCTGGATGAACTGGATAAAAAAACTGATGGGAAATGTCTGTGGCGTATGGATGTGGCAGTAAAATCTTGAAAATTATTGATTCTGCTCAATTCGGATAAGCCGGTATCCGGCTTGCCTGAGATTATTCAGTAATCCCTGCTCGCCAGGCAGGTGCAGAGCACCAACGGCAATGAAAGTATTCCCTGCTCGCAATTGTCCCTGCATACGTTCAAACATTCTGTGATTGCGCTCTATAATCAGTTTTTCATTGATTAAATCTGCTATTCGTTTGTCTTTGGGCTGCTGACTGTCAGTAATACTCACCAGTTTTTCCATATCACCACTCAGATAGGCATCAAGCAATTGCCTGTACGCCTGTTCCTTTTCTGCCAGTGAATCCATTGCTGACTGTAACAGGATGACCTGATCATCTATTGCTATATCATCAAAAACTGAAAGTTGTTCATTGGCGGTTTCCAGACCCAGCACCCTGATGCCAGAATCCCTGGCAAGCTCAGCCAGTTTTTTATCAAGAAAAGTGCCCGAATTATTTTCTGGCTTGACCAGCATTAGCATGGCGGCCCATGGCTTGAGAAAAGTCATGACATCGTCGGGCAAATCATTTCCCGTTTTTATCAGCGCAGTGCTGACTTCGCTGAATTCTTCTTCGCCTATTACCTGCATCAGGTTCCTGCCATCTGTAAACAACATCTTTCTCAGGACATCGACGGAACCATTAGCATTGAGTTCAAGTTCCAGCATTAGTGTGTCAGCGACTATTAGTCGCTGACGGACACTGTCAGGCAGGGTCATGACTTTTTCATCATCGATATGAATCGTACCAAATATATAATTACTTCTGGCCCCGTTATGGTTGCCGGGGTGCTCTATTCGCCATAGAAAAGGGCTATTTGCTTGCTGAGCTTGGGTGTATACGTTGCCCGGTACGGGCTGTGTGACAGGAATCGCCTGATTCCTTTCACCCTTGCTGCGATCAATGTAGCGAATCTCGGCTTGATAAACCGGGTTGGCCTGATCAGCGAAGGCAAGTGTGGTCCATGACAGTAACAGTAAGAGAGCAACAGCAGGCAATAGCGATAGTTTGGCCATATGTCCCGGGAATGTATTTATTTGCATAGGGTAAATTGATTTATCATGAATCTCGTTAATTGGGACTGCGCCTGACGCATTGTTCATCCGTTCAGCTTTGCAATTCAATGCACGCCGGCAGGTGAGCGTAGTGATTATTCAAAAAAGTGAGGTAGTAACGGGCTTTTCTTCTACTCCTTGTTTAAGCCTTGTAGGTAAAACGCATGACCGTATTGAATAATTCGACGATCTAGAGCACGATAAAACGATGCTGTAACTAGGACGTTGCCATATATAACTGAAATGCTCCAGTGTATTGTTTTTCTCAGGCTTATATAATACCTCAAATTGAATTAAGGAGTCCGCCACAAATGCATGATCTTTCTGTAGTCATACCGGTACAGAACGAGGAAGAAAACGTCCGCATGCTGATTGATGAAGTCAGGCAGGCGCTGGATGGTGTGCTTAACTATGAGCTTATCTACGTCAATGACGGAAGTACTGACTCAACGCTCGAGATTCTCGAGCAATACCGTTCAGGGTTTTCTTTACTGAAAATTATCAGTCATGAAAAAGGGGTTGGTCAAAGCACCGCCGTCCAGACAGGTGTTAAACATGCAGAGTCGCCTGTTATTGCTACACTGGATGGAGATGGGCAAAATGATCCTGCAGATATCCCGGCCCTGTTCCAGGTATTAATAGAAAATTCCGCTACCGGTGTGGTTTTGGTGAATGGCTACCGGAAAAAGCGCAAGGATACTTTCATCAAGCGAATGTCGTCACGCTTTGCTAACGGCATACGAAGATGGCTGCTGGATGATGATACGCCCGACACCGGTTGTGGACTTAAAGTATTTAGCCGGGATGCCTACCTGGATATTCCTTTTTTTGACCATCTTCACCGCTTTTTGCCAGCCATGATGATAAACGAGGGCGGCCGGGTAATGTCTGTCGAGGTAAATCACCGCGAGCGCCAACTGGGCTCATCACACTATGGTTTTTTTGACCGCCTGTGGGTAGGGATATTCGATATTCTTGGTGTGATCTGGCTAAAAGCGAGAACTACCCACCCTGTCGTGATTGAAGATAAATAATTTTCATAATTAGCACTGATCAGTGCAGTTGACATTACCGGGTATTACACTATTTAAAGGCAGATAGTGCATGCACTGGATAGCGAAGGGCTGAGTTAGAGAATTTTCTTACATTTAATTGCCTGCCATATTGCAGACATTGAGCAGATATTATGAATAATACGATCTCTATTTTTGAAATATTTGGCATGGTACTGGTCATCACGCCGTGGAAAATTATCGGATATATTGGTGTTGTACTCTTTGCCGGGCGTTGGTTTGTACAATTATGGGCATCGAAAAGATCACGTAAAGTGGTGATGCCTCGGCTGTTCTGGTATATGAGCATAGCAGGCAGTTTGATGCTGCTCAGTTATTTTATTTTCGGCAAAAATGATTCAGTTGGAATTCTGTCAAATTCCTTTCCATTCCTGATTGCCAGCTACAACCTTTATCTAGACGTTACTCATAAAAGGCGTGAAGTTGAGCCAGGTTGAAGAGCCAGTGTTGTTATCCGCTAGTGCCGAGAATAATACCTTTTTCCTTCAGTCCTTCTAGAATCTCCAGGCCACTGTTCAGAATGGCTTCGGGTTCATCGTAGCCAAGTTCTGCAGCAATACTCTTCAATATTTCAGCGCCAGACGACTCAATATTCAGTTCAAGCTGCTGTAACAACTTAGCCGTCACCAGGTTAACCTCGGTAAACTGGACATTATCATCAGAGTCCCTATAAACAATCAGACAGACAGGCTGGTCAGCAGTATTTTCTGGTAAAAACTCAGGTTGAATCTGGTGCACGGGCCAGGAATATGTCAATAGCCATGCCAGGGGGGATACCACAGGATGGCCTTCAAGCAGTGACTGTTCAATATCGACCTGTTGCATGTGAGGCTCTTCCTGCGATATGGATAAGGCCAGTTCTATCCATTCATAATGTGCCAGTTCAAACATGAAAGGGGGATCGACTTCACGCATCTGATGCTCTGACTGAAGGTATTCGATAAATTCACGAGATATTTCGAGAAAATACGGTGACTGGCAGCGATGGCGTGAATAAAAACTACGTACCAGCTCAATCCATGCATCTTCCTCGTAAAGGCTTTTTAGTACAGGAAAGGTATTGGCCAGGAATCCCTGAATATTGTTGAAGAACAGGCCCCGGTAAATCTCCATACGACGATCTTCAATGTTATCCGGGATGGGACTGCTTTCTGGATCACGGATATGTGCAGCGAATTCAAACAACTGCTTTTTTAGTAATTCAGGCTGTGACATGGCTTGCCTCGCTATTAGCCTGAATTGTATATTTAGTCTGGTATTGTTTTATCTGGCTTACTTCAGTCATTAATTCTTTGTACGGTGGAATATTAAAGTCTCTTTCCAGCAGGGTAGGGAGCACACCAAATTGCTCATAGGCTTCCTCTAATAAATCCCATACAGGATCAATAACATCCGCGCCATGGGTGTCGACGATTAGATCTTCTGCTTCATTATAGTGACCTGCAACGTGAACGTAAGCGATTCTCTCGCCGGGCAGTGCGCGCAGAAAATCTGAAGCAGCATACTTATGATTAACTGAATTGACATATATATTATTAACGTCAAGCAGTAGTTTGCAGTCTGCTTCATCAAGTACCGCATTGATGAAGTTGATCTCATCCATTTGCTGACCGGGGGCAGCATAATAAGAGACATTTTCTATCACCAGCTGTTGCTCAATAATATCCTGGACCTGCTTAATCCGGTCTGCAACGTAGTGAACGGCTTCCTCTGTAAATGGGATCGGCATCAGGTCATAGAGATGCCCATCATCCGAGCAATAACTAAGATGCTCACTGTAGCAGCGAATATCGTGCTCTTCCATGAACTGTTTCACTTGCCGTATAAATCCGATATCCAGCGGTCCCGGGCCTCCAATAGATAGAGACAGACCGTGTAAGGTGAAAGGGAAGCGTTCGGTCAAGGTACGAAATTGCTTACCAAAACGACCACCAAGTCCTATCCAGTTTTCCGGTGCGAC
>JASJFV010000324.1:0-3908 GCA_033791885.1 Gammaproteobacteria bacterium
CTAGTAAATTATTGATTATAAATGCCTATCACATTATGCCTAAAAAATAGGCAGGGTGGCAATATTGATCGCCACGCCAGGACGCTAATGTCTATTTCTGATTTTCTACACAGACTTATTCACAGATTATGTGGAAAACAGCAATGCGCGAGTTTCTCATGTCTTAGGTTGAAAGTGAGATTGTAACGCTTCCTGTCTCTCTTAATATTATGTCTTTAATTATATTTCTTTTGAACGAATTACCAGCATCTTTTCCACTGTCATATCCCTGTAGGTATAGGGTATCCCGCCTGTACCATAGCCGGAAGCTCGCCGGCCGGCAAACGGCATCCAGTCGACTCGAAATGCGGTATGATCATTAACCATTACCGCTGAAGCATCGAGATTTTTATAGGCCCAAATAGCGGTATCAAGGCTGGCAGTGAAGACAGCTGACTGGAAAGAATAGGGCAGTGCGTTGGCTCGTCGCATAGCTTCTGCGAGGTCGTTACAGGAATAGACACAGATGACTGGACCGAATACTTCTTTTTGACTGATTGTAGATGTGTCAGGAGGGTCAAGCAGTACGGTTGCCGGGTAGCAGGTATCAGAAATCGGTTTGCCACCACAGAGTAGAGCGGCACCATCTGATACCGCATCATGCACCCATTGATTAACCCGTTCTACTTCAGCCGGGCGAATTAACGGGCCAATCTCTGTTTTATCTGATGTGGGATCTCCGACAATCATTGAACTGCCCATCTCGGCAATGCGGTCGGCAATTGTTTCCGCCAGCTCAGCAGGTGCATAAACGCGTTGTACTGAGACACATACCTGGCCTGCGTGATAGAAACCAGCCTTGGCGATTAGGGGCAGGGCATCATCAAGATCTGCATCATTGGCAATAATGACTGGAGCGACTCCGCCATGTTCCAGTGCACATCTCGCGCCGGCTGCGAGTTTTGAACGCAGCATCCAGCCGACATTTCCGCTGCCGATGAAACTGAAAAACGCTACCCTGTGGTCGCTGGCGAGTTTCTCGGCGGTAGCATTATCATCGACCACGCAGGCCTGTGCCCACTCTTCAGGCAGACCGGCTTCTCGCAGAAGAGAAATGAAACGCATACAGGATAGAGGTGTATCGCCGGCAGGTTTGACTATCACCGGGCAGCCAGAGGCAATAGCCGGCCCCACCTGGTGCACAATCAGGTTAAGTGGATGATTGAATGCGCTGATCGCCACCACAACACCTATTGCTTCACGGTGTGTAAAGGCGAGTCTGCCACTGGATGCTGGATTAATGCCCATGGCAATTTCCTGCCCGGTTTCATGCCGTAGCAGTTCCGCGCAATTGCGCACACCATCGATGGCACGGGCGACTTCGACACGAGAGTCAAGCAGGGGTTTTCCTCCTTCTCTTGCCGCCTCTATGGCAAGGTATTCAAAGCGTTCCTGCATCAGCACCGCAGTCTTTTCGAGAATTTCTACACGATTCCGGCCGCTTAGCCATAGATCACGATTGCGATAAAGCTTGTCAGCGGTATCTAGAGCGAGCTCAATGGCATCAGAATTAGCAATTTCCACCGATCCGATTGTGTTGCCGTTATAGGGAGAAGTCACATTGTGTACGCCACTGCTATTTGCACCGGCAATCATTACAGGATAATTTTCTGACATTATTCTTCCTCAATTACAGCTATCATAATTCCATGTTCAGGCGTTTATTCACTAAATTGGACAGACTAGTTCACCGAGTTGCTCTGTTAGCTTCATGTTTTCAGAGTAATCAACCGGGCAATCTATAATCACCACCGTGTTATCTATAATAGCCTGCCTGATGGTGGGTATCAGGTCTTTGGCCGATTCAATACAATAGGCTTTTGCACCGAAGCTTTCAGCGTATTTTATAAAATCAGGGTTTTTAAAGTCGATGTTGCTAGGACGGCCAAAGTGGCGCATTTGGTGCCAGCGTATCAAGCCATATTGCGAATCTGTCCAGATTATTATTATGATGGCTGTGCCGACGCGCAGAGCGGTTTCAATTTCCTGAGAGTTCATCATAAAACCGGCATCACCGGTGACTGCAACGATCGTTTTATCCGGGTTTTCCAGTTTTGCGGCCACTGCACCGGGCACGGCAATCCCCATGGAAGCAAAGCCGTTGGAAATAATGCAGGTGTTAGGCCGTTCAGCCTGGTACATGCGGGCCATCCACATTTTGTGTGCACCGACGTCGCTGATAACGATATCATCAGGCGCCAGCACCTGTCGCAGGTCCCACAATATCTTCTGCGGTTTGAGTGGGAAAGCCTGGCTATCAGCATCGGCCTCGATGACATCAACAATCGTTTTCCTCAGGTGAATCGCATTATTTTCCTGGTTGGGTGTTGCCAGCTCTGAGATAGATTCAAGCGCGCGGCCGATATCTCCTATCACACCACATTCAACAATATAGTATTCATCTACTTCTGCGGCTGAAGGGTCGATATGGATCAACCTGGGTTTTTTGTCATAATTCCATAACTCGGGGTGATACTCGACGATGTCATAGCCAATACAGATAATGACATCTGCCCGGTTAAAACCACAGGAAACATAGTCACTGGCCTGCAGGCCGACGGCACCCAGTGATAGTTCATGAGAAAAAGGAATCACACCTTTTGCCATGAAAGTGGTTGCTACAGGGATATTGAGTTTCTCTGCAAAGGCAACCAGTGCTTCCGAAGCATTACCGCGTATAACACCGTTACCAGCCATGATCAGGGGGAAACGGGCGCTGGAAATCAGTTCTGCAGCCTGGATCATTTTTGATTCAGGTGGAGTCGGTATTTTGGCACTTTGTACCTTCAGCGGCTGTTTGCCAATAACTTCTGCACCAGCAATGTTTTCAGGCAGGTCAATGAAACAGCCACCGGGCTTTTCAGCCTGGGAAACCTTGAAGGCCTTGCGAACAATCTCGGGAATAATTTCAGGTTCGCGAGCCTGGGTACTGTACTTTGAGATGGGCTCGAACAGGTTGACCAGGTCTAGAATCTGATGGCTTTCCTTATGCAAACGGGTAGTTGCACCCTGTCCGGCTATACCGACAATCGGTGCATGATCCATGTTCGCATCGGCGAAGCCCGTGATCAGATTGGTTGCCCCCGGGCCGAGTGTAGCCAGGCAGACGCCGGCTCTGCCGGTAAGGCGGCCCTGCACATCTGCCATAAATGCGGCGCCCTGCTCGTGCCGCGTAGTTATGAATTTGATTGGACTGTCGAGCAGCACATCCATTACGGCAATATTTTCTTCACCGGGTATGCCATAGATATATTCAACGTCTTCATTCTCCAGACAGCGGACAAACAGTTCAGCTCCATTCATTTGGTATCCTTCAGTTTTTAATTATGTATTTATTGTTGCATTCTTAGTTGTATTGACCAGCAACAGCTAATTGAGTTCAGTCATGGGTAAGTATTCTACCGCTTATTTTTCATCAGGGCTTGCGATGCGCTCCAGTTATTCTCCAATGACTGAGTGAAAAGATCGTGGCATATTTCCCGTCACTGACGAGAAGTAATGTCCTCAGCGGTATCAGGTATTTTCTGATTAAATTAAGCAATGGCCTTACACGGTTATCTTGCACGAAATAGTGAGCCGCGACTTATAATTAATATTAAATTTTTATCAGCAGCTGCGCACGCTAGCTATTGCAGGCACAGGGAGAAGCGCAGCTATAATAGTATTGATCAGAATTATTACAATAAATAGGCAGAATGCTGAAATGAAATGTGGAAAGTCATCTTGCAACGGCTTTAACAGTTTGCTGACTCATGCCGGTAATCGAAAGACCGGGTGATTGAAAGCTGGTTAGTTGTTTAATCAAGTCATTGGCGGAGCCACGGTATTCAACATCAATACGACCCTGGTCAGCATCAAACGCCCGTACA
>JASJFV010000325.1:0-5703 GCA_033791885.1 Gammaproteobacteria bacterium
GTCAGGAATTTACGTCGATTTGTTTTGTTCTCAGTCATTATGAATGTCCTCTCACTTGGATAAATTAATTAGGGCAGTGATACTTATTGTGACCCTGTTAGTTATTATGGAATACATCTAAATGCTACATGGCCAGGCATAATACAGTAACAGCCCAACTCCAGCGCTCAGTCTACATATTGATTGCTAAATTAACAATAAAAACACACGCTATTAGTAGCCAAAGGCAGCCTATAATCACATAATAATTTAATAATTTTATTAATAGATTACATGCTATTACATGGTTGAAATTTGCATGCACGCAATTTATATCATATTGTTTTATTTATATATTTTAATGATTAATGACCAATTTCATAAGCGCCACAATCAGATTACTGCCTGAATTCTCATCGCGAATGGTGTCCATTCGACGCACAGGCTTCCTCTTATGGCCTTGCAAGCAAAATCACTGCAATAGTTGTGGATTTTTTTCTACGCTTCCATCTAAGTACGGACTGATTTTCAGGCCCGGCTTATCAGAGTAATTGGCAAAATCAGTCACAGCTTCGTCATGACCTCATGCTTGCTTGCATAAACAAAGTTTTTATTCGCAATCAGGCCACCCTGTCACCGGGTTCCTCATCATTAAAAATGGCGTTCAAATTTTCAATAACTCGAAATCCCATAGCATCTCTTGTTTCTTCTGTCGCACTACCGATATGCGGCAATAAAAAAGTATTATCCAGAAGCCGGTACTCGGGGTGTATCGTATCAGGTTCACCATTGAATACATCAAGACCAGCAGCTGCAAATTTACCGGACTTTAAAGCTTCAACCAGCGCATCATCATCAACCACTACACCTCTTGATGTATTAACAATAATGGCGTCAGGATTCATCAGCGCAATCCGTTCTTTGTTTATCAGGCCAAGGGTTTCATCCGTTGCAGGGCAATGAATGGATAACACATCGATTTCCGGCAGCATATCCTCGACCGTGGCATGGTATACCGCGCCATTGGAGTCACCAGCATCTAACGGTTTACGGTTATGATAGTGCACCTTCATGTCAAAACCACGAGCACGCCGGGCGACGACCTGCCCTACCCGACCCATACCGAGTATGCCTATGCGCTTACCCGTAATCTGTTTGCCTACCATGAATGCTGGGCTCCAGTCTTTCCACTGTTGATCGCGCACCATGCGTTCACCTTCACTGGCCCGACGAGCAGCACCCAGCATTAACAGCATTGCAATTTCTGCCGTTGCATCAGAAAGGACGTCAGGGGTGTTTGTAACGATGACGCCTTTTCTTTTCGCTGCTTCCAGGTCGACGTGATCAGTACCCACTGAAAAATTCGTAATTGCTTTTACCCGGGAAGGAAGCAGTGCAATTGTCTCAGCAGAAAACTTTTCCGTATGACAGGGCAAAATAGCATCAACATCCTTCGCTATCTGCAATATTTCCTCTGTACTGTACAACTTGTCCTGCGGGTTAAGAATAGCCTCATAATTTTGCGTAAGTATATCCTCAACTGATTCAGGCAATTTACGCGTTACCAGTACAACGGGTTTTTTATTCATTTCTATATACCTTAGTCTAAGCGAAACCAAACGGACTTAATAATGGCAGGAAGTAACCTGATCATTATCTCAATACAATTAAAATATAATCACTTTCTTCAATGTTTCAGCAGATGCCAGCGAACTCATACGCCTGTATAGCTGTACATTAAACAGTCAATAGCGACTACAGGGTAGTGTCGAATTGTAGCAGTGACAGCATCGATCATGGATATTAACAGCATAGGCAAACATCGCGCTATTGATACAACCGACAGTTATGAATAAAAACAGTTTAGCCAGGTATGGCCAGTCGACGGGTCACTATTTGTTTGATGAATGAATTGCATCTGTGAGTTGTATGCTGCGGCCGCCATGAACGATGATTTAATGCACCAATTGCTTAATATGTTTACAAAAGGCAGGTGTAATTCACCCACCATGTAACCTATACTGCTTTTGGTGTACGACGAATAATGAGTTAGAAAATTGCCTGAATTAACATTGCAACAAGCAAACAGCCTGATAGATGAGGTGTTGAGAAATGCACGTAAAAAAGAGATGCCACCAATTGCTGTGGCCGTACTCGATACGGGTGCACACCTGAAAGCCTTTCAGCGTGAAGACGGGGTTTCATTTCTGCGTGTTCAGATATCTCAGGCCAAGGCATGGGGCGCACTTGGCATGGCGTCAAATTCAGATAAAATTGCCCAGCGCTATGAGCAGGATGACCTGCAACGTGGATTCATCAATGCACTTAACGCCATGACGGGAGGCCAGTTAATTCCTCTTCCTGGTGGTGTTCTGGTTCGAAATACAGAAGGTGAGATAGTTGCTGCCGTCGGCGCTGCCGGCGGTTTATCGAATGATGATGAAGAGTGTGTAATAGCTGGCATTGAGGCTATCGGTTTTCATGTGTAAATATGATGCTTCAAAACTGCAATATCGGCTCAAGCTAAACCCTTTTGCAGCACAATTGCGCTAGCAGCGTCCCGCTAAAGGGAATTGAAACCTCAACTTCTATTACGCTGACTAGCTTAAACCTGTGCTGCTCGGCAATGCGCTAATACAGGAAACAAAGTGGAAAAACCCTGGCAAAAGATTTTTCAGTTCCTATATGGTCCTTTTTTTGCGGTGCTTGACTTTTTTATGCGCCACTACAAGGCCAATCGCGAGCGCCTGACGATACTAATGAGCAAAAAAGGAGTGGCGTCCTTTATGCAAATTACAGCCGTTGTTTTATTAATCATCTGGATAATTATCTTTATGTTCGCCTCAGACGAAAGCCGCAACCGTCTGACGAAAGAAGTGCAGGAAAGCTATAAAGAAATGAAGTCATTCAACAAAGAATTGAATCCTGATACAGACCAAATAAGTGAGTAAAGAGAATTCTGCTAACACTACAGGCATTGAAGACAATGGAAACACAGCTTATATACAAATCCAGATTGTCGAGTATGATTAACCACTAGAAATCACAAATTACATTAACGAGCTCTATTTATTGACTCGTAGAGGGCACATCATTATGAGCAAAATACTGCACCACTATATCAACGGCCAGAAAGTTGCAGGCACCAGCGATCGTTTTGGTGACGTCTATAACCCCGCTACCGGAGAAGTAGCTGCCCGGGTGCCGCTAGCCTCAGCTAGCGAAACCGCCGACGCCATCGATGTCGCTGCCGCCGCTTTTCCTGACTGGCGCGACACACCGCCCCTGCGTCGAGCTCGAGTCCTGTTCCGTTTCAAGGAACTGCTGGACGCTAACCTCGATGAGCTCGCACAATTGGTGTCATCAGAACATGGCAAGGTACTCAGCGATGCACGTGGTTCTGTGATTCGAGGCATCGAAGTAGTTGAGTTTGCTACTGGCGCGCCAAATTTCCTTAAAGGTGATTTTTCGGAGAATGTCGGTCGCGATGTCGACAGTCATTCCATCCGTCAACCGCTGGGTGTTTGCGCCGGCATAACCCCGTTTAATTTCCCTGCCATGGTGCCGATGTGGATGTTCCCCATGGCCCTTGCCTGTGGCAATACTTTTATTCTGAAGACGTCTGAAAAAGTGCCTTCCACTGCCCTGCGGATTGCAGAACTACTTAGTGAGGCGGGCCTGCCTGATGGTGTGTTCAACGTGGTGAATGGTGACAAGGAAGCCGTAGATACGCTGCTCACCCATCCTGGCGTGGCAGGGGTCAGCTTTGTCGGCTCTACCCCGGTGGCTGAATACATTTATCAAACCGCTACCCGGCACGGCAAACGCTGCCAGGCGCTGGGTGGCGCCAAGAACCATATGATAGTAATGCCGGACGCCGACATGGACCAGGTCGCCGATGCACTCATGGGTGCGGCGTATGGATCTGCAGGTGAACGCTGCATGGCCATATCCGTAGCAGTAGCCGTGGGCGATGACACAGCTGATGCCATCATTCAACATCTCACGCCAAGGGTAAAGGCACTCAAGGTAGGGCCGGGAAGCGATTCCGAAGCGGAAATGGGCCCTCTCATCAGCAACGAGCACCTAAACAAAGTGAAAGGCTACGTGGACCTTGGCGTGGAAGAAGGAGCCGAACTTGTGGTAGATGGACGAGGCCTGAGCATCGATGACCATAAAGACGGTTTCTATCTCGGCGGCTGCCTGTTCGACAAGGTTACCCGAGAAATGCGTATTTACCAGGATGAAATCTTTGGCCCTGTTCTCTGCGTAGTGCGTGTGCCTGATTTCGACACCGCCCTGCAACTGGTTAACGACCATGAATACGGTAATGGCACGGCTATCTTTACCCGTGATGGTGATACTGCGCGCACTTATTCGTCAAAGGTACAGGTTGGCATGGTCGGCATTAATGTGCCGATTCCGGTGCCTATGGCCTTCCACAGTTTCGGTGGCTGGAAGCATTCTTTGTTTGGCGACATGCATATGCACGGCATGGAAGGAGTACGTTTTTATACCAGGCTGAAGACCATCACATCACGCTGGCCAACCGGGATTCGTACCGGTGCAGATTTCCATATGCCAACGATGAAGTAAACATAAATCAGACTAGATAAACAATACAAAACAGGTAATTACTATGAGCAAAATTGGTTTTATAGGTTTGGGTATCATGGGTCATCCCATGGCGGGACATCTGCAGGCGGGTGGACATGAACTCTTCCTCGTGCAACATAGCTCTCCATTGCCACAGGATCTTCTCGACAGCGGTGCGATTGCCTGTGCCAGTGCAAAGGAAGTTGCACAGAAGGCAGGCATTATCATTGCTATCGTGCCGGACACGCCACAGGTAGAAGAGGTACTGTTTGGCGATAACGGCGTCGCTGCTGGGCTCAGTGCCGGCAAACTGTTTATCGATATGAGCTCTATCTCTCCTATTGAAACCGGAGACTTTGCAAAACGTATTAATGCGCTCGACTGCGACTACCTGGATGCGCCGGTGTCCGGCGGTGAAGTCGGTGCAAAGGCTGCCAGCCTGACCATCATGGTCGGCGGACCACAGGCAGCTTTTAATCGCGCCAAACCCCTGTTTGACCTCATGGGTCAGAACATTACCCTGGTGGGTGAAAAAAACGGTGCGGGTCAGACCTGTAAAGTCGCTAATCAGATTATCGTTGCACTCAACATCGAGGCTGTCGGCGAGGCATTGCTGTTTGCATCGAAAGCAGGTGTCGATCCGGCCCGTGTCCGTGAAGCCCTGATGGGTGGGTTTGCCAATTCTAAAATTCTGGAAGTGCATGGTGAGCGCATGATCAAACGTACCTTCGACCCGGGTTTCCGAATTGGTCTGCACCAGAAAGATCTCAACATTGCTCTCAGCGGCGCGCGCGCACTGGGCATCAGTTTACCCAATACCGCCAACGCCCAGGAATTGTTTAATTCCTGCCAGGGACACGGCCTGGGTGACAAAGACCATTCGGCCATGGTGCGGGCACTGGAGATGATGGCTAACCATGAAATTGAGTGAAGCACAGCAAGCTTATGGAATTGCTCTAACCGCAAAAGCAAAAAGTATGCAAATACAACAGGAGAATTGAAATGCCAACTGTAACAGTTAATGTTGACCAACTGGATCACACTGCTTCACAGGGGACAGCACGTAACCACACCCTAATCATGGATCGCCCTGAAGCCAAGGGAGGCCAGAACAAAGGGCCTATGGGT
>JASJFV010000326.1:0-8689 GCA_033791885.1 Gammaproteobacteria bacterium
TGGGGCACTAAAGAAGGTACTTTCCCACAGCTTGCCGGACAGCTTAAGGTAGTATTGATTAAGCAGCTGGCAGACATTCGAGAAAGAAACCGTGATAATCCAACGATGTATCCCTTTGCGCTGCCAGAATCAATTGGTGATGTACAGGCACTCGCAGATGTAGTTGCCTATATCGAAAAATTACCGATGAACCCGGATAACGGAAAGGGTGAATGGGCAGAAGGTACCGCAGAATTTACCCAGGGTCAGCAGCTCTATAAGGACAACTGCGTGAAATGCCATGGTGAACAGGGAGAAGGTAATCTGAAAGAATTCTTCCCTTTAATCCAGGGCCAGCATTACAACTATATGCTGCGCCAGTTTGAATGGATTCGTGATGGCAAACGCCGTAATTCCAACCCGGACATGGTTGAACAGATCAAGGCGTTTTCAGATAAGGATATGCAGACGGTGATCAACTATGTATCGCGTATTCAGGTACCGAAAGAAAAGCTGGCGCCATCGAAAGACTGGCTGAATCCTGATTTCGACTAAATCAATCACCCCGTATTAATTTGCCGCCGGCTGATATGCTGGCGGCATCTTTTTTTTATATTCTCGTGGTCATTAAAAATGGATAACAAACGCACAATCATTTCCAGCTTCCTGATATTGCTCAGTATAGGCGTACTGATTGCTATATATTTTCTTCCCATATGGTGGGTCTCCCTGACAGCACCGAACTATCCTGAAGAAGCTTTTCCCGATGGTGTACGTATTCATTTCCACATGAACGGTGTTTTTAATGGCTGTAAGAAAATCGAAAAAGTTGAAATAACTGAAGATGAAGCACTCGACTGTGTGCATGAAATGGATACTATCAACCATTACGTTGGTATGTACCCGATTGCCGCTGGCGGGGTAATTGAAAGGGCCTTTTCGCCCTTTCTTGTTGCATTGCTGGGCGTCATGCTGCTGGGCTTTCTTTGCCGCAAGCCTAAAATTCGCATGCTCATTATGTCAGCAGGTTTTGCTGCCATCGCGGTCTGGATGTATCTCACCTGGTATGGCGATAATGGACTGAAATACCAGGGTAAAGGTTACATTCATGCCCTCGTAACAGCGATGGACCAGGATACTGACAAGGAAACCAGCTCGGATTCACTGAGCTCAGGGCAGGCACTTATCGAACGCCTCAAAGCCGAACTTGGTGACTACTATGTAGCGCCTGAAGCAACAAAATCTGCTGCAGCAAGTGCAGCGGAAACTAGTAGTGAGAAGAGCGGTAACATCAACCATTTACGTGCTACCTTTGAGAAAGATATGGAGCGCAAGTCCGGCGATGATAAATTGACCTGGGATGGCAGTGGACAGCAGATGATGTCCTGGCATTACCAGAAAAACCTCGGACGCTATTTCAACAATCCCGAAGAAATTAAGCCGATGGTGAAGACCATGAGCTGGGTGGCAGAAGTCTTTTTCTGGGGCATGATTGCCGCCATGGTCTTTCTTGTCTTTGGCGCACGTAAGAACAGTGGGCTGCTTTACTGGCTGCTTATTTTAGTTCCATTGGCTCTGCCGCTGTTTTTCATTATCGAATACTCGGCCTGGCTATGGTGGTATGGGCACAACCTGAATGCTATGGGCGCTTTCTCTGTCAAACCCTTCATGCCGACGGTTTTTGGCCAGGGTAAGGTGGCACAATTTACCACCCATTCCTATCCATCTATCGGCTTCGGCCTGATGATGTTGATGTCTGTTTTGCTGTCACTTGCTGCATTGATTCGGCGCAAACAGTCGCAAGAACAAGGCTGACAGGGTATGTCGGCCATGCTGACAGGCTTGAAAGTGCTGTTAGTGCTGGCCTGTATCCAGCCCTTTCAGCTATATGCAACAGAACTGCTGCCGTTGCAGTCGTTGATCGATGCAACCGATGACGGTGCGACACTGCTGCTGCCTGCCGGAAGATATGCCGGACCGGTAGTTCTTGATCACCCGATCATTCTGGATGGTAATGGTGAGGCAACGATCGATGCCGGTGGCAAGGGTACAGTAATTCTGCTCGATACAGATGGTGCAACGGTTCGCAATCTTCACCTGACAAACTCAGGTGAATCACATAATGATATCGATTCTGCCATTCAGGTGCGTGGTAAGTTTAATGTCATTAAAGACAACAAAATTGACGATTGTCTGTTTGGTATTGACCTGCAGCAATCTGAAAATAATGTGGTACGACGGAACACTATTTCATCCAAAGACTTCGATCTTGGGCAACGCGGTGATGCTATTCGGCTGTGGTATAGTTTCAATAACAGGATCATCGAAAATACCATTAACGACTCACGCGATACCGTAGGCTGGTATTCGGCAAATAACATCATCAGGGGTAACAGGGCGTCAAACAGCCGTTATTCGTTGCATTTCATGTATTCGAAATACAACCTCGTTGAAGATAATCATTATGTCAATAATGCAGTGGGCATCTTTCTCATGTATAGCGATAGCGTTGTGCTGCGCAACAACCATATTTCCCATGCATCGGGACCAACGGGTGTCGGTATTGGATTCAAAGAGACCTCTGACCTGATTATTGAAAACAATGAGGTGCTTTATTGCGCAACCGGTCTGTATATTGATGTATCACCTTTTCAGCCGGATACTACCAATCGTTTCAATAATAATCTTGTGGCCTATAATGGCATTGGTATTCGCTTTCTCAACGACTGGACCGGGAATATCTTCAAGAAAAACCAGTTTGTCGATAACCTGACACAGATCATTGTTTCCGGTGGCAAAACAGCCAACCGCAATGTCTGGGAAGGTAACTACTGGAGCGATTTCGGTGGTTTTGATGAAGATCAGGACGGTGTCGGTGATACACCCTATGAACTCTTCGTCTATGCCGACAGGTTGTGGCAGGACAATCACTATGCACAGTTCTTCAAAGGTTCACCGATGCTTGAGGTGCTGGATTTCCTCGAACGACTGGCACCGTTTAGTAAACCAGACCTGGTGGTCAGAGATAAGACGCCATCGATGCGGCAGCTGGCAAAACTGGAACAGGTAGAAGAGAAGGCTGAAAAAGATTCACTGCAACTGCTGAGAGAGAGTCTTGGTCGTTAGGCGAGATAAATGAGATGAAAAATTCAAGCAAGAAAAAACGTCCAATGACGGTAAAAGCGCGGCGAAAATTTATCCGTACCGTCATTATGGGCGCAGGCCTGATCGGTACTTCGCTGCTTGGTTTCATTCCCGTGCTGGGGCGCTGGAAAGAAAGAGTGCGTCCGCCCGGGGCACTCAAAGAACAACCGTTCCTGGCTTCATGCATCAAGTGTGGCCAATGTGTGCAAGTGTGCCCGGTCAATGCAATCAAGCTTGCGGAGCTGGATGAAGGATTCGGCATAGGTTCACCCTATATTGATACTCGTGCACAGTCCTGTGATTTCTCCTGTGACGGTCTGCAATGTGTACTGGCCTGTCCGACCGGGGCCCTGACCCACGAGCTTAACTACCCTCATGAGACAGACATGGGCATCGCAAAAGTCGCCAGGCCTGAAAGCTGCCTGGCCGTTTTGGGCCAGGGCTTCAAGGGCCAGGCACGCGGTCCTGACTACGATGGTTTGCTGCGCTACGACGAGATTGACCGCTGGAATCCGATTCTGGTCCGCGAGCATCCCTACGACCTGGAGCTCTGTGACCTCTGTGTCCGTCAGTGTCCTATCGAAATTCGTGCTAATCAATGCGATGCCGGCAAGCCGCCTTCTGGAGATGAAAACCAGTGCCCGCCAAAAAGGGCCATCCGCCTGGTAGAAATAGACAATGCAGAAGGTGTCAAACGTATGAAACCAGAGATCCTTGATGGCTGCGTCGGCTGCGGAGTCTGCGACATGATCTGTCCGATTGAGCCTTCCGTATTTGAGATTGATGTGACCAGTAGCAGGGGGTGGGCCGCATGAGCAGAATCAGTCGATCTCTGTCCGAATTATTTGGCAATGACCCGAAAAAACCCGTCCCGGATGACTACACACCCGAGGCAAAGGACTTACACGCCTTTCAGCGGACAGACGAAGAGACAAAAAAACGCGTTGACGGCATAAAGGTCGAACTGGCTGAAAAGCATGCGCATCCTCCGCTGGAAAAGCTTCGGCTCAAGCGCTGGGCTGTATTGCTTCTCGTCAACCTGTTATTCGTTTTTTCCTTTTACCTTGATATCCAGCTGCTTGAAGGAGCGTTGACAGCATCACGATTTGTTGGCTTTCACATGGCAGACTTGAACTCCGCTTTGCAGGTCATGCTGGCGTTCAAGCATGTGGTGCTAAATCTGCTGATCGGAACGGTTACTGTGTTTATCGCCTGGTGGCTACTCGGCGGGCGAACATTTTGTTCCTGGGCCTGTCCTTATCACCTGCTGGCTGAATGGGCTGAAATCCTGCATCTGAAGCTGGTGGAAAAGAAATGGGTAACAGATCACCCCTTCGATCGCCGGGCGCGTACCTGGTTCTGGATTATCTTTGTAGTGCTTGCCCTGGTAACCGGCTACACAGTTTATGAAACCATCTCACCTACCGGCATCCTTAGCAGGGCACTTATCTATGGGCCTGGTCTGGCATTGTTATGGGTTGCACTGCTATTGTTGTTCGAGATATTTTACTCACGCCGCGCCTGGTGCCGTTATGCCTGCCCCATTGGGCTTACTTACGGCATGGTCGGAGCGACATCTCCACTGATTGTCCAGTACGAACTGAGCAGCTGTTTCCATGAAGGAGAATGTCGCAAGGTGTGCCTGGTACCCCATGTGCTGGAAACGGTGATCAAAGGCAGAGCGCGTGGTACTGAAGTAGAGATAGGCGCCGACTGCACACGCTGTGGCCGCTGCGTCGATTCCTGCCCGACCAATTCATTGATGTTCAAATTCAAAGGCCTGGGCAACCTGCTCTGATGATTGAATTTAAGGGTGTTAGCAAAAGTTTTCGTCGTGTAGAGGTGCTACGCGGTATTGACCTGCACATCGGACGTGGTGACCGCGTCGCTCTGGTCGGTTCCAATGGTGCCGGTAAGACCACCCTGATACGCTGCCTGCTCGGAGAGTATAACTGTGATGGCGACGTAACCGTCGATAGTCTTGATCCACGTCAGCATCGTACCGATGTGCTCAAGCGAGTAGGTTTTGTTCCGCAAATATCACCCCCTCTGAAAATGCCTGTCGCTCACCTGATTCGATTTGCCGCTGGCGTGTGCGACTCAGACCCTGAGCGTATGTATAGCATTGCGGCAGAACTTGGCCTGGATGCACACAATATCCGTCGCCAGCCTTTTAACAAGCTGTCCGGCGGTATGAAACAGAAGCTCCTGATCAGCATCGCTCTGGGACGTGACTGTGACTTACTGGTGCTCGATGAACCGGCGGCCAACCTGGATCCTGAAGCACGGCACAAATTTTTCCAGCTGCTGGCAGCAAAGCAGCAGCATGCGGCAATGATCATCTCCAGTCACCGCCTTGATGAAGTTGCTGCGCTGGTTAACCGCGTGGTTGAAATGGATCAGGGACAGATTGTTCTCAACGACCATGTCGCAGATCAGATGGATATGGACAGCGTATTGCAATGTCGCCTGACACTGGTTCGTGCCAATGCCGCTTTTGCCGAGACTGTGCGTGAATGGGGTTTCACTGATGGCGGGGAAGGCGTACTTTGGATCGGCCAGGTAAGTGGTCCGGACAGGCTCAGGTTTCTCGGTGTGTTATCGCGCTACGCGGCTCTGCTGAAAGGCATAAACCTGGCAGAATACAGTGAAACTGATATGGAACAGATGACGAATGTACACAGTAATTAAACTATCGCTGCTGCTGTTACTGCTATCTGCCTGTGGACAGCAGGAGGAAAGCGGACCTGTAGAAGTACGCTGGGACAGGGAGACCTGTGCCCGATGTGCTATGGCGGTTAGTGACCATAACTTTTCAGCACAGGTTCGCGGTGGCGAGAGCGGAAAAAGAACCCAGGTTTACAAGTTTGATGACATTGGTTGTGCCGTCATCTGGCTCGATAAGCAGCCCTGGAAGGATGACGCGCGTACAGAAGTATGGGTCACTGATCATCGCAATGGCAGCTGGATAGATGCACGTCAGGCCAGTTATGTCACCGACAGAGTAACGCCGATGGGTTACGGACTCGGTGCGCAGAACCAGGCTGTTGATGGTGGACTGGATTTTGCGGCTGCCAGCAAGCATGTCTATGAAGTGGAAGAGGGGGCGCACAAACACCGTGGACACATGCCTGGCATGAGCCATGGTAACTAAAACATCATGAACCATTTATTACTCACTGCAAGTGCCGATATCAGCGAATCTCTGAGATCACGCTGGTTCCTTGTCTATACGCTGGTTTTTGGCGGTGTTGTCGTTGCGCTGTTTATGTCAGGTCTGACTGAGTCTCGCGTCATGGGATTTTCAGGCCTTTCGCGTATGCTGGTGACCTACCTGCAGATTACCATGGCTATACTGCCGGTATTTGTCTTGATCACGACAGTGCGGTCTGTTGCCGGCGATCGTGAAGCCGGTGTATTCGAGTATATGCTTTCTCTGCCGGTCAGCCTTTCAGTGTGGTTCTGGGGCAAGCTTATCGGCCGCTTTATTATCGTATTTCTACCGGTTTTTCTGGCCATGCTGGTGGCTGTTGCCTGGGGTGCCGGCAAAGGCGTTGAAATTCCCTGGTTACTGGTGCTCTATTACACCGGTTTTTTGCTTTCGCTGGCTTTGTGTTTCCTCGGTATTGGCATGCTGATTTCCACCCTGGCGCGTTCATCAGACGTAGCCACTGGAACGGCCTTCATCATCTGGCTGGCATTACTGCTGTTTATGGATCTGATTCTGCTTGGTGTACTGATCAAAGGTGGCATGCCGTCAGAAGGCGTCATCGCCATTGCACTGGCTAATCCGCTGCAGGTATTTCGCACTGCATCTATGATGCTGTTTGATCCACAGCTGGTGCTGCTGGGTCCGTCGGCCTACGTTATTCTCGATAATTTTGGTCGCGGTGGCTACATTGCATGGGCGCTGGTCTACCCCGGTCTGCTGGGGCTACTCAGTGCCTGGCTGGGATATATCATCTTTCGACGTGGCGATCTGCCCTGACAGTAAGCCAGGACCCTGCATCTTCATGCGATCTATATGAACTGCATCAAGTAAATCCCCGGCAGCCTGAGAGATTGCTTGCCTCTAGCCGGTGGCTCGGCTGATAAAAAAATCTTATTTATAGCGTGGCAGCTGACTCAGGTCACGTACAGCACCACGTGCTGCACTGGTCGTCAGCGCAGCGTAGGCTTTCAGTGCCTGGCTGACGACACGCTCCCTGTTGACCGGCTGCCAGCCTGTATCACCTTTAGCGTCCATTGCCTGGCGACGTTGTGAGAGTTCATCATCACTGATTGCCAGCTGGATGCTGCGGTTGGGAATATCAATGACGATTGAGTCACCTTCCTCAATCAGCCCTATTGCACCGCCTTCTGCTGCTTCCGGTGAAACGTGCCCTATGGACAAGCCAGAGGTGCCACCCGAGAATCGCCCATCGGTGAGCAGAGCACAGACCTTGCCCATACCTTTAGATTTCAGGTAGGAGGTAGGGTAGAGCATTTCCTGCATACCAGGGCCGCCCTTGGGGCCTTCATAGCGAATCACTACGACATCGCCGGCGACAATTTGATCATCCAGTATCGCCTCCATCGCGACATCCTGCGATTCGAAAATTCTTGCCCTGCCGGTGAAGGTTAAGATGCTTTCGTCTACGCCAGCAGTTTTTACGATGCAACCCTGTTCTGCAATATTGCCATAGAGCACGGCCAGGCCGCCGTCTTTTGAATAGGCATGTTCGAGATCATGTATGCAGCCATTGGCTCGGTCGGTATCCAGTGACCAGCGCTTGTTTTGCGAAAAGGCCTGCTGAGTAGGAACATTACCCGGTGCAGCTGAAAAGCGTAGTTTTGCTTCCGCATCATCCGACACAGCAATATCCCATTTCCTCAACCCGTCAGCGACCGTGGCGCTGTGCACTGTAGGCAGATCAGTGTGTATCAGCCCGGCACGGTCGAGTTCACCAAGAATCCCCATCACGCCACCAGCACGGTGTACATCTTCCATGTGGTAGGTCTGTATTGAAGGTGCCACTTTGCATAGATGAGGGACCCTGCGTGACAGTCGGTCGATGTCCTCCATGGTAAACTTGACCTCGCCTTCTTCCGCAGCGGCTAGCAGATGCAGGACGGTATTGGTAGAACCACCCATTGCTATATCGAGGGTCATGGCATTTTCAAAGGCCTTAAAGTTGGCAATTGAGCGAGGCAGCAGGGAATCATCATCGTCCTCGTAATACCGTCGGGCAAGATTAACAATTCTTCGGCCGGCTTCCAGAAACAGTTCCTCACGATCTGCATGGGTGGCAAGCAATGACCCATTTCCCGGTAGTGAAAGGCCAAGCGCCTCTGTCAGGCAATTCATTGAGTTGGCGGTAAACATGCCGGAACAGGAGCCACAGGTCGGGCAGGCAGAGCGTTCTACGTTGAAGACATCTTCGTCAGATTCATTCGGATCAGCCGCCATCACCATGGCGTCAACCAGGTCTAGGTGGACTTCCTGTTCGTTTATCAGGGCCTTGCCTGACTCCATTGGTCCGCCGGAAACGAAGATTACCGGGACATTGAGGCGCATGGCAGCCAT
>JASJFV010000327.1:0-3783 GCA_033791885.1 Gammaproteobacteria bacterium
CTGAACAATATCCCTGGATAGTTGCATTTCTATTCGGCCTTTTTCATGGTCTTGGCTTTGCCGGAGCATTATCAGAAATTGGTCTTCCCCAGCAGGAGATACCACTGGCCCTGCTGATGTTTAATGTCGGCGTGGAAACCGGGCAATTGATATTCATCGCTGTCGTTTTAAGTCTTTTTTCATTATTGAAGCGCCTGCATGTCACGGCACCGCAGGGGATTCAACAGGCGCTGCCATACGCTATAGGAAGTATTGCAGCATTCTGGGTGGTGCAACGGGTGATGTCGTTTATGCCGCCAATTTTGACAGTTTGAATAAAGCTGTTGAGCACAATTGGGATCGTCTTTTTCGCAATCGAAACCAGGTAAAGTAATGAATATATGTATATGAAATATAAAGGCTTAATTACGTAAATAAAGCTTGTAATAATCACATATATAAATTACGTGAACAGGTGTAAACTTGAAAAACAAAACTATCACAAAAATAGGAGCTACATCATGTCACAGGAAATTCAGGCAATCGGAACACCTTTTCTAGATGCAATAAAAAAGAATACAGGACTTACCATCGCCACTGGTGTGGTAATGCTGTTGATGGGAATATTCGCGATGGCGTCGCCGTTGGTCGCCGGTGCGTCGCTGGCAGTAATGGTCGGCGTCTTGTTACTCATTGGCGGTGTTAGCCAACTGGTGTTTGCCTTAAAGGCCGGTAGTGGACTGTTCGCTATCATCCTCGGAGTATTGACTGTCATCGTTGGTGGTTACATGGTCAGCAATCCGGGCGCTGCCCTGGCAACACTGACAATCTTCCTCGTAGCCTATCTGATCGTATCCGGTATCTTTGAGGTGGTTATTGCATTCCAGATCAAACCTGCTGATGGCTGGGGCTGGGCATTTCTCAGTGGTGCCCTGTCAGTCATACTTGGTTTGATGTTCTGGAGCCAGTATCCTTTATCCGGTGCCTGGGCGATTGGTATTCTGCTCGGTATCAAGCTGCTCTTCAGCGGATTGAGCCTGTTGATGTTAGGTATGGCAGCTCGCAGCACTGTAAAGAATTTGTGAGAAAATACTGATTTACAGGCACGCTAGCATTAAATAGGCATCATCTGTTACAAGTGCGGGTGATGTCTTTCAATACATTTGGGGAGTGCAATGAAATACCGTAAAACGATAATCGTCATCGTTGTCATCATTCTGTCGATGACTTTCCTGCATGTACTCACTAGATTGCCTGACAATAACCAGAGAGAGGTAAGCAGCATGATCAGCGAAGGTGACAAAAGCAGCCTTGCTAAAGGATTGAAACAACAGTTAGAGCAACATCCGGGGCAATCCGGTGTCATCCTGCTGCTCAACGGCCTTGATGCCTTCGTCGGACGCGCAGTGCTGGCCAGGCTGGCCGAAAAGAGTATCGATGTTCAGTACTATATGTTTCACCAGGATACTGTCGGTCGTTTATTAATCAAGGAGTTTATCGCTGCAGCAGATCGCGGTGTGCGGGTGCGCCTGCTGATTGATGATATGTATGGCGAAGAAGCTGATGATGTCTGGTCAGCATTGGCGACGCATCCCAACATGGAAGTCCGTCTGTATAATCCCTTTTCTCGAAGCTATTCGAAGAATCTCCAGTTCATCGTCCAGGCAAAGAGGGTAAACCACCGTATGCACAGTAAAACCTATACTGTGGATAACCAGGTTACTATTGTTGGCGGTCGCAACATCGGAAATGAGTATTTTGATGCCGATAAAGATGTCGCATTTTCAGATCTTGATGCCATGTCAATCGGCACCGTTGTACCAGAGGTTTCAGATGAGTTCGACCAGTACTGGAACAACAGGCACTCTTATCCCATTGCTGCCCTGATAGAAGGTGTTAAAAAAGAAGCAGTGAAAGCTGACGCGCTTGATAATTTGCGCAAACAACTGGATGAGTTCTATCAGCAACCAGAAACAAAGGCCTATCGTGATGCAGTCGAGCACTCACACTTCGCCGACTCTTTGAGGAATAAAACAGCCGCATTCAGCTTCTCGGAAGCAACAATCATCCATGATTCAGCTGAAAAAATGACCAAAGCCGATGAGGACTGGAAAAATGAACTGCTGATATCACAGCTGGCGCCGTATATTTTACAGGCGAAAGAAGAATTCATTCTTGTTTCACCTTACTTCGTGCCCGGTCAACGGGGTGCTGATGCAATTTGCAAACTGAGTAAACAAGGGGTGCGAGTACGCATCCTGACCAACTCGCTGGCCTCCAATGATGTCGCTGCTGTCCACACTGGCTATATGCGCCATAGAAAACAACTGTTGCGTTGTGGTGTCGAATTGTATGAACTTAACGAGCAGTTAAAGAAGGTAGAAGGCAAGCTGTTTACCTGGCTCCCCGGTTTGAGTAAATCGAGCCTGCATGCCAAGACTATGGCTATGGACAAAAGTACCATGTTTGTCGGTTCATTTAATTTCGATCAGCGCTCGCTGAATATAAATACCGAAATCGGTATCGTGTTCCAAAACCCTGAGATCGCCGCGCACTCATCAGATAATTTTGATAAACACATTGATAAGGTTGCATTCAGGGTGGAATTGATTGACGACAAACTAAGATGGACGGGTTTAGGGGAGGACGGCAAGAAGGCTGTTTTTGATGTCGAGCCCTACACGAGTTTCTGGAAGAGGCTGAGTGTCAACCTGATGCGAGTACTGCCTGTCGACTCAATGCTTTGAGAATGCGCGAGGCTGTGCATTTTCTACGCATTTACTTCAGAGCTTTAGTATTTGTATGCGGCGTGCTTCTGCCGTTAACAGCCAGCTCGACCACCGGTTCCTCAGAAGTAAATGAACTCCTCGATCAGGCTGAATTCCTGATGCGCATGGGCGTAGTTGATAAGGGTGCCAGTCGCGCCTTCGAGGAGTCTGGTGAGTTGCTCGAAAAGGCCGCTGATCACTCCAAAGAGGTCGACCTCACATCTGCAGAGTCCCGTAGTATATCGACTCAGCTCAATGCGCTTCAGGAAGACCTCAGCATCCTCACAGAGCTCTACGAGGAGCGCTTTTATGGCATTTTTCCACTTGTACGTCTTCTTAGCTCGACACCGCTGGAAGATGAAGGATTTGCTTTCACTGAACAAACGGATCATCCACCGGATTTGGCGGCTGTGGAGATCGCCACGCGAAAATTCCTCAAACTACTCGATAAGTATCGGCACCCTCACATTGTCATTACGAGCCTGCCAGCCGACCGTAACCTGGAGAATGTTGCTTCGGAGTTGCTTATCCGGGATGGGCGCTCGACGCCGCTATCGCGTCGTGCACTTGTCGCGACTTTAAGTGAAGAAGATGTTGATGCCCTGGATCGTGGTGAGATCGATTCACAGTTGGTAGATCGAATAATTGCGGCGTTTGATGCAGCCAACCTGATAATGCTAACAGTAGGGCAGCCTGTGGTACTTGATAATGTCTCTGTCAGATCTCTACGGGGGGATTATTTTACCCATGCCAAGAGCAATCGTATTGAGAGTTTCGAGCAGTTCGGTTTTGCGCTGGATAGAAGAGATCAGCTCAGTACAATCAAAATAGTGTCATTGGCGATGTTTGTGCTGGCGCTGTTCTGGTCTGCATTTGTAGCCTGGATACCAGCGAAAAACATGAAGCTATTCCCTCGCTTAATTATCGGTGCGGGCTTTTTCATCTTTGGTAGAGTCTTCATTACTGTTGCTTTTACATTTCTGAGAAAAATAATTCCTGATTCTTCTGCGATGATAGCAGCCGCATGGTGGTGGCC
>JASJFV010000328.1:0-9712 GCA_033791885.1 Gammaproteobacteria bacterium
GGGCGACCTTTAGTCATTAGTGATGTAGTCCTGGCCGGGTTTGACAATGGTAAAATGATACTGATTCGACTGGATAATGGGCAACGCCTGTGGGAAGTGAGAGTTGGAGATGCCATCGGCAAAACTGAAATCGAAAGACTGACGGATGTAGATGCAAGACCAATCCTTATAGGGGAAACGGTATATACCGCTGCCTATCAGTCCAGAATCATTGCCATCGATGCCCCCTCTGCAAAAATGATATGGGAAAATGAAATTTCCACGAATAAGGATATGGATGTAGATGAAAAGTATTTGTATGTGGTTGGTGAGGGCGATATTGTTTATGCAGTGGATCGTAACAGCGGTGAAATCGCCTGGGAGCAGGATAAACTTGCGTACAGAATGCTGAGCCCCCCTGCAGTCATAGGCAATCATATAATGGTAGGCGACAGTGAGGGCTATATCCACATTATTAATTCAGCCACTGGAGAGATAGAAGGACGGGAAAAAGTGGGTGATGTATTTCTTTCTCAGCCTGTCACACGTGGCCAAACAGCCTGGATCCAGACTCTTGATGGTGATGTCATCGCCTGGCAGCTATCCGAATAGCAGCATTATAGAAATTTAATCCATGAAACCTGTTATAGCCCTGGTAGGACAGCCCAATGTAGGCAAGTCTACCTTGTTCAATCGTCTGACACGTAGTCGTGATGCACTGGTCGATGGCCAGCCGGGTATTACTCGAGATCGAATCTATGGCAATGCCCGGGTAAACAACAGGTCCTTTATCATTATAGATACCGGTGGACTGGATGACGGCCCTGACCCACTGCAAACAAAGATGTCGGGGCAAACCTGGGATGCTGCTGATGAGGCCGATGCAGTTATTTTCCTGGTTGACGGCCGTGCAGGATTGTCCTCACTTGATGACCGTATTCTCGCCCGCCTGAGAAAGCTGGGTAAACGTGTCACACTGGCGGTTAACAAAACTGAAGGTCTTGACACGGATCAGCGCATGTCCGATTTTTATGCCCTCGGCCTTGGTCAGCCAATACCCATTTCTTCTGCCCATGGGCAGGGCGTTTCAGTGCTGATGGCAAATGTGCTGGATGATTTCCCATTACCGAGCACAGATGAGGAAACCGATTCTGGACCGGTGATTGCTGTCATCGGTCGCCCCAATGCAGGTAAATCCACTCTCATCAATGCCTTGCTCGGTGAGGAACGCGTTGTCGTTTTTGATCGGCCGGGCACAACCCGGGACAGTGTAAAAATACCCTTTAACAGAGAAGGTAAGGATTACATCCTGATTGATACTGCTGGCGTCAGGCGCCGCGGAAAAGTCGATGAGAAAATCGAAAAATTTTCTGTCATTAAAACATTGCAGGCGATTGATCAGGCCAATGTTGTTCTGATGATGCTCGATGCAAAAAGAGAGATTAGCGACCAGGATGCGACACTCGCCAGTTACGCCATAGAGCAGGGCAAGGCAATGGTTGTCATCGTCAACAAGTGGGATGGCCTGAGTCCTGACAAGCGAACCAGAATAAAGGATGACATCGATCGCAAGTTAATGTTCCTGCAGTTTGCAGAACTGATCTATATTTCAGCTTTGCATGGAACAGCGGTTGGCAACATATTTCCAGCAGTTGAGCGTGCCTATGATGCAGCAATGAAGGACCTCCCTACCTCTTTTCTTACCCGAATCCTTGAAAAAGCAGTAGAACAAACACCCCCGCCGATGATTTCCGGGCGTCGCATGAAACCCAAGTTTGCCCACCAGGGAGGCCATAACCCGCCAGTTATTGTGCTTCATGGTAACCAGCTTGAGAAACTACCGGGTTCCTATCGACGCTACCTGATTAATACCTTTAGAAAAGCCGCAAAATTGCAGGGCACGCCGATACGTCTCCAATTCAGATCTGGTAGCAATCCCTTTGAAGGAAGGCCTTTTGGGAAAATCCGGAAACGTAGGAAAGGACATTAATAAATTGCCGGAAGTCATTAATTATTTTATGAAATTGCCTGAACAGATTGACATTCACAGTTGAGTCAACTAGATTTATTGATATAAACGCATAAGATTCGTCAAAACGTATTTTAATCGAAAGTATCGATATCAAAATGGATCAGATAGGTAATACATCAATCGGCGCAAAACAGAAGGAAATGCTGATCGTTATGACGGCACTTCTGTACACTGAGCAGAATAATCTGCTGTCACAGTCGCAGATGCGAGACGCGAAACAAAGTCTGCAAGCCCTCTTTCTGCGCACCAGTGGCGAAGAAACAATGTTGCGCAAACTTATAGAAATTCTTCGTTTCAACGAGGAAATGCACACTGCTTTCAGCGATCTGTCCAAAATAAGTACCCGAATTCAAAGCAGTACTGAGATCATCGCCAGAAAAGTCTCCTATTTGCGCAGTTATTTCGACAGACTCAAAGTAACACCTCAGGAAAGCGCGGATTTCTTTTCACCCTTCATGAACTTTACTCATCAGTTTTTACTCAAGGTGAAGACATTTAATGCCAGCATGACAGAGTTCCTCGAAATAAAGGAAGTTGAGTCGAGGCGTTCAAATGAATACCGGATTGCTAAAGAAGCCAGCGTACGTCTGAAAAAAAGGCTGGCAGGTACCCTTGGTAATGACCCGCAGTCTGAAGTTGAATCAACTATCAAAGATGAAGTCATTCAGACCTTTGATCATGCGGAAGCAAGAAACAATCTATCTATGGTGCAGCGGGAAGCAAAACTTAAGGAAAGAGAGATAGATGAACTGCTGGAAGAAATTAACGCAATGTGCCAGCAGGCGATGAACCCAACCATGCGTGAGGTGAAGGAAAGGGAGGTACTAATCAGGGAAGATTACGATGATGTATTCACACTTTTCGTCACCGCGCTGCAAAAACATCGCCGTTTGGGAAAAATCAAGGATTTCCTGATGGACTATTTTAAGCTCTATCAGCGCGCCTACGGCATGTTTCGCCTGGACTTCAACAGCTTTAAGAAAGCTGTCACCATGATGTCAACGAATTCACAGCAGTATTTTGAAGACAAAAACGAAGACTACGACATACGTGAAAAACGTGAAAAACTGAAAAAACTTGAAGCTGTCATTAATTTCCTCGAAGTTGCAGCAAAAATGGTGCGTGAGGAGAGCGATCTGAATTATCAGAAGCTCAGCAAAAAGCTATCCGAATTAATCGACCAGTCTGATAGCAACTGGCGCGATATTTCCCAGGACCTTCTGGTAGCCAAGGTTTCTGCCGAAGCAGAAATGAGCACCACTATTTAGTCAAATTAGCGGCTTAGCATTTACCTGTTTGCGTTGCGTAATCAGATCACCCGCTCCGTTGAATATCTTATTCTGACTTTTGTTTTTCCGGCAGGAACAACATTGGATCTACTCTGGCCTGATTGAGGCTAAGGCTCCAGTGCAGGTGTGGACCTGTAACTCTTCCAGTTTGCCCGATTTCTCCAATTTTATCGCCGCGTTTTAACTGGTCTCCCTTTTTAACAGCAATCTTGCTCATGTGATTCATCATGCTGATCATGCCCTGACCATGATCAATAAAGACTGTCATGCCATTGAAATAGTAATCCCCAGTATCAATAATTACACCATCAGAGGGCATCACAATATCAGTCCCCTCAGGTGCCGCAATGTCGATGCCACTATGTGGATTGCGCGGTTGATCATTGAAAAAGCGGCGAAGGCCAAATGGGCTGCTGAGTGGGCCGTCTACCGGCCAGGACAGGTCGACTGAAACATCCGTATCCCGCCAGATCTTGAATAATTTGCCCATATGCTTCTTTTCTGTCTTTATACGGGCTAGTTGTTCCTTGTCTGGTGACACGTACTTTTTTTGTTTCATTTTGATCCGTTGTTCCGGGTACGTTTTTGGCGTTATCTTGATAGGCACTTCTTTGTTGGTTGTGCTGTCTTTACCGATTTGATAACTAACAATGTAATTGCCGGGTAGTGTCTTTAATGACACACCCACGAGCCCTTTCCATTGACCATCCTGCTCTATGACGAGGATATTTTTCGACCCATATCGGGCGCGGGGCTTAGGGGAAGATGAGGCACCAAGGTCAACCATGGTCACCCCGCCGGGCACAGAAGATCCGCTAAATGAAGTTGCCGATGCAATATCAGCGACGCTGAAGAAAATCAGCAGGACGATAAGCTGTATAAGGGATATGTTGTGAAAATTGTTAGTCATTTTTATTCCTATGTAATCGAATTATTTTACAGTGTAAATAGCCATTATGCAGATTAGCCTGCAGTTCATCTCCAACATTCACCTGTTCAACTGAACTCACAATTTTATTCTCACCGGGGATTTGCAACGTGGCAAACCCCCTTGCAAGAGTCTGTAGTGGACTGAGGGCCTGCAGGGCATATGCCTGTTTCTCCAATTGGCCATTCTGTAATTGTAATAACTCAGGCATTCTATTAGTCAGCCGTTTTTTGAGTCCAGACAGTTTAATAGCGTTATTCTGTATATTTTTTTCTGGTTGTAAATGTGAAATTTGCTGATGTTTGATGGCATAAGCATAATTTGCCGAAGAAACATTCTTTTTAATACCCCTATGCAGGCGATGCTGCAGATTCAGACAGTGCAATGAACGTTGATCGAGTGTTTTCTGTGGACTGTAAATGCGAGACTGCAAGCCCGACAACTGCACAGCTTTATCTTTTATCACCCTGTCGGAAATTCGAAAGAATCTTGCAGATAACATAGCGTAGCGGTATTTATTCTGCTCGGCATGCTGTTTGAATGCGTTCAGTCTTGCCAGCAACAGGTCCAGTTGCTGGCTCAGTGATTGATACTGCTGGTTCACTACATTGTACAACCTTAGATGCAGGCTATTGCACATCCTGGTTAAATGCACTTTGTCCGGTGAAAGCATCTCAGCCGCAGCTGAAGGTGTAGCCGCTCGTGCATCGGCAACCAGATCGCTAATACTGAAATCAGTCTCATGACCAACTGCAGAGACAACGGGTATTGAACAGTTATATATGGCCCTGGCAACTACCTCCTCGTTAAAAGGCCACAGGTCTTCCAGAGAACCGCCCCCGCGCGCGACAATCAGCACATCGCACTCCTTGCGCAAATCGGCTGTGCCAATTGCCGTTACCAGTGATTCAGCTGCCCTGTCACCCTGAACAAGAGCAGGATAGACAAGGATTGGGATAGAGGGATAACGACGTTTAAAAACTGAAATAATGTCGTGAATTGCCGCACCGGTTGAAGATGTAATGATGCCGACCCGGCGCGGCAGCGGCGGCAACGCGCTTTTCTGTGATAACTCAAATAAACCTTCTGCAGCGAGACGGGCCTTTAATTGTTCAAAGCGCTTTCTCAGCAGGCCTTCACCCGATCCGACAACTGAGCGGACTATGAGCTGAAAATCACCACGCTGTTCATAGAGACTCACTCTGGCAGAAAGTATGACCTGCATACCATCTGCCAGCTTTGTATTGGAGAGACGGGCACTATTTTTGAAGAATACACAGCGCAGCTGGGCGAATTCATCTTTGAGATTGAAATACTGGTGACCTGATGCAGGACGGATGAGACCGGATATCTCGCCTTCTACCTGGATATTGACATAACTGGCTTCGAGTAAGCTCTTAACTTCCTTCGTCAGCAGGGAAACGGTGTAGGTGGAATTGCCAGTGAGCATAAAGAAACGGGTTTTGAATAAATAAAAAAGCCGGGCATCGCCCGGCTTTAGTGTAATGCTTCAGAATAACTTAGTAGTGTGGCTTTGCATTTTTCTGAGCATCGGCCTGCATTCCTGCCATTTTAATCTCACCGTTGACTTTCTTCATCAGCTTGTCTGCCTTGGCCTTATCGCCAGCCGTGTAGGCTTTTTGGGCATCTTCAAGGAACTTACCTGTGTCACGCCATAGTGCATCGTTTTTCTTCAGGTCTTTCATTCCTGCTTCAGCAGAAGCAACCTGTTTATTCCATGCATCATCAGCAGCCTTGGAACTACCTCCTGACGAGGCACATGCGCCTACAGCAAATATAGATGTGGCAAAGGCTACAAGTAAAAGTCTCTTCATAATTTGGTATCCTCTCAATATGGTTCAAAATTTATATTTATGTCCTCTAATCATCAACAATATTAGAGTGTCCGTCAAGTAGTATGCGGTGAAAATTTATCTGGAATTAAAAAAAATTCTGAATAGATTGAATTTTCCTCTAAAGGCAGGTTTACCAGCAAACTATCAATCTATATAATTCCGCGATGGAAATTACAGAACAAGCTCTTACCTTCGATGATGTCCTGCTACTGCCTGCTCGCAGTGATATTCTGCCCCGTGACGCCGACTTAAAAACACGGCTTACACGTAATATTGACCTCAATATTCCTCTGATTTCAGCCGCCATGGATACGGTTACCGAGTCACGTCTCGCTATTGCCATAGCACAGGAAGGTGGCATCGGAATTATTCATAAAAATATGAATGCAGAGATGCAGGCAAACGAAGTTCGCAAGGTAAAAAAGTATGAAAGCGGTGTCATCACTGACCCGTATACCGTCAGCCCCGGCACCAGCATTCGTGATGTGATGGAACTTACCAAGGAAATTGGAATATCCGGTGTGCCCGTCGTTGAGGGCCCGGACCTTGTAGGTATAGTCACTGCCAGGGACCTGAGATTTGAGACGCACATGGATGACCCGGTCTCCAGTATGATGACGCCAAAAGAACGGCTGGTCACCGTCAAAGAAGGGGCAAGTAAAGATAAAATAATCTCCCTGCTGCACAAACACCGTATTGAGAAGATATTGGTGGTAAATGATGACTTCCAGCTGCGCGGTATGGTTACCGTTAAAGATATCCAGAAAGCGACAGACAAACCCCAGGCCTGTAAGGATGACCAGGGACGCCTGCGCGTCGGTGCTGCAGTTGGTACTGGCGCTGACACTGAGGACCGTGTAACGGCGCTTGCAGAAGCCGGTGTTGATGTCATTGTCGTTGATACGGCGCATGGCCATTCTAAAGGTGTACTTGAGAAAGTTGCCTGGGTAAAAGCGAACTTCCCGCATATTGAAGTCATCGGTGGAAATATCGCCACCGCGTCAGCCGCACTGGATCTTGTAAAAGCGGGTGCAGACTGTGTAAAAGTAGGCATTGGTCCCGGTTCTATCTGTACGACACGCATTGTTGCAGGTGTCGGTGTGCCACAGATTACCGCAGTGAGTAATGTTGCCAATGCCCTTAAAGGTACGGGCGTTCCACTGATTGCTGATGGCGGGATTCGTTATTCCGGCGATATGGCCAAGGCCATTGCAGCAGGTGCTCATTCAATTATGGTTGGCAGTATGCTGGCCGGCACGGAAGAAGCGCCGGGCGAAATTGAACTGTACCAGGGCAGGTCCTATAAATCGTATCGTGGGATGGGTTCGCTGGGTGCTATGGCACAGGGTTCCAGTGACCGCTATTTTCAGGAAAACACGGCAAATGTAGATAAATTTGTTCCTGAAGGCATAGAAGGTCGCGTTCCTTTCAAAGGCGCAATGACAAGTATTGTTCACCAGATGCTGGGCGGTCTGCGCTCCAGTATGGGTTATACCGGCTGCAGGACAATCGAAGAAATGCGTGAAAAACCTCAATTTGTCAGGGTAACCGGTGCTGGTATGGCAGAAAGTCATGTGCATGATGTAACGATAACCAAAGAAGCGCCCAATTACCGTTCCTAACATATCCTCTCAGTAGCGAGTGCTCCTTCAACATGAGTAATAATATTCATTCTGACAGGATTCTCATCCTCGACTTCGGATCTCAATACACTCAGCTTATTGCCCGACGCGTGCGTGAAGCAGGCGTCTATTGCGAGATCTTTCCGTACGATGTTGATGAGATTCACATCAGGGAATTTTCAGCTAAAGGTTACATTCTGTCCGGAGGTCCGGAAAGTGTTACCGACGGCGATACACCCAAGGCAAGCGAGCTGGTGTTTGACTCAGGTATGCCAGTACTGGGGATTTGCTATGGCATGCAAACCATGGCCGCTCAGCTGGGGGGAGAAGTAGAAACTTCTCCGCACCACGAATATGGCTATGCGCAGATACGCGCGCGCGGTCACTCAACTCTGCTTCGGGACATTGAAGACCATACATCAGCCGAAGGGTATGGTTTGCTTGATGTCTGGATGAGTCACGGTGACCGGGTGGTCAGCTTACCGCCGGGCTTCTCTGCAATCGCCACAACTGATAATGCACCGCTGGCAGGCATGGCAGATGAATCAAGGCATTATTACGGAGTACAGTTTCATCCTGAAGTAACACACACCCGCCAGGGTGACCGGATTCTCGCGCGTTTTGTACATGATATTTGTGGTTGTGCTGCATTATGGAATCCGGCAAATATTATTGATGAGAGTATTCATAACATACGGCAGCAGGTCGGTGATGATGAAGTATTGCTCGGTCTTTCCGGTGGAGTCGATTCTTCCGTGGTTGCCGCCTTATTTCACAAAGCCATTGGTGATAAATTAATCTGTGTCTTTGTCGATAATGGCCTGCTCCGCCTGCATGAAGGCGATCAGGTCATGGCTACGTTCGCTGAGCATATGGGCGTGCGGGTCATTCGAGTCAATGCAGAGGATCGTTTCCTCTCAGGACTGGCAGGTGAGAACGACCCGGAGAAAAAACGGAAAATTATCGGCCATACCTTTATTGAAGTGTTTGATGAAGAAGCGGGCAAACTTGCCAATGTGAAATGGCTTGCACAGGGCACCATATATCCCGACGTGATTGAGTCGGCTGGTTCGAAAACGGGTAAGGCCAAAGTCATCAAGTCACACCACAATGTTGGTGGTCTTCCCGATGACATGAACCTCGATCTTCTCGAACCGCTGAGAGAACTGTTTAAGGATGAAGTACGTAAACTGGGTGTTGAGCTGGGTTTGCCTGCTGAGATGGTCTACCGCCATCCATTTCCTGGCCCAGGCCTCGGTGTCCGTATTCTTGGTGAAGTTAAAAAGGAATATGCAGACCTTTTACGCAGGGCCGACCATATATTTATTGAAGAACTGTATCGGCATGACCTTTACGACAAGGTATCACAGGCTTTCACCGTCTTTTTACCGGCAAAATCTGTTGGTGTCGTCGGTGATAACCGGCGCTATCAATATGTCGTCGCTATCAGGGCAGTGGAAACAATCGACTTTATGACGGCACGCTGGGCACATTTACCGTATGATTTCCTTGATCTCGTGTCACGACGTATCATCAACGAAATCGACGGTATTTCTCGCGTCGCATACGATATATCAGGAAAACCGCCCGCCACCATTGAATGGGAATGACATGGCATCAGTAGAGACTGGCGAAATTGATCTCTACTGGATGACAAAAGCCTATGACCTGGCCAGGCAGGCAGCAGATCATGGCGAAGTACCTGTCGGTGCCGTGCTGGTAGATAGTAATCTACAGTGCATCGGAGAAGGCTGGAATCAGCCAATTTCAGGCCATGATCCGACCGCCCATGCGGAGATCATGGCTATACGTAGTGCAGCGGCCCGGCTGGGCAACTACCGTTTACCCGATACAACCCTCTATGTCACACTTGAACCCTGTCCTATGTGTGCAGGCGCTATTGTTCACGCCAGGATCAAACGGGTAGTCATCGCGACACCAGATCCTCGCTCAGGCTCCGCAGGAACTGTGTATAATTTACTCAATTCCATGCATCTAAATCATCG
>JASJFV010000329.1:0-11716 GCA_033791885.1 Gammaproteobacteria bacterium
ATGGGACTAAAGAAGAAGAAAAAACTGATGATAAAGGAATCCTGATGTTTGATTTCAATAAATCAGGTACATATACATTGTCTGATCCAGCAGGCAATGTGTTAAAAACCGTTGCGATTACAGGCTCCGGCATGAGTACAACAGCCATGGTCACAACCGGGGCGCTTGTTGCAGTTGGTTTCATCGCCCTGGTAGCCGGTGGCTCAGACAGTGACAGTAATTCAGGTGACACCCCCCCAGAGGGGACGGATCCACCAGTAACTGAGCCGCCAGAAGGCGGTGATGGTGGTGGGGAAGAAGGTTCACAGGCGGGTATATATGATGTTAGTTTGTCAGTGGCCAGTAATCCTGCAAACCAGCCAGTACTTTTGCAACAGCTGGTTCTGCAGCTAGAGATCATAGGTACAGCGCTTACAATAAAGCAGGTTTCCAGTAATCCGAATTTTCCTGCGCAGATGTCTGGTAGCATCGCAGATACATCATTCTCTGCCGGCGCTAACGGTGTCTATTCCGGTTTTCCAACATTTTTCCAAATGGCTGGTTCAGTTAACGTCTCGCAAGGAATAAACTTCATCCTGAATATAGGTTCAGATGGTAGCCTGCCAGACGGACAGGCGATCACTTATAATGGCACTGGTACAAAACAGTAGAAGTGCAGCTTACACATGTTGAGTTTATTTAATGGTCGATATATTTATGTGATCGTCCAATGATGGCTTTTTTTATCACGCAAGAAATCATTAAGACATCAGCCCTGGTACTTATTTATATTCCCCGTTGCCTGACTAGCTGCATGACACGCCATCATCTATAGTTTTGTTTAAAATGCAGGGTATTCTCAGCCGTTTTATATCAGCATGCATAATTAGTGTAATTAGCTCGCCCCTCTATGCAGGGATGGGGCTTCGGGACGCGATCCGGACAGCATTTGATGGTAATTATGAATATCAGCAGGTACTGGATAAAGTCAAAAAATCGGATATGACGCTGGATGTAGCGCGTTCTGTATTTCGTACGCATTTCAATGCTTCATTGAGATCGGATGCTGTGGTCGGCGCACAGATCGGACAACAGTACAGGATGTCGCTAAGTCGCAGGCTGAATGATGGCTCCCGGGTGGAAGCTGGTGTGTATGCCTCTCAGTTTGATACCAGTGCATTGAGTGAGTTCAGGGTACAGTATACCCGCCCGCTATTTTCTGACCCCGAGCGCAGTGGTGTGCTGGCACTGAACAAGGCAGAGAGCGATAGAAATCATACTGAACGGATCAGCGAAGTCGGTGCAGAAGAACTGACAGCCCGGGTGATTCAGGCCTGGTACCGTGCCTACCAGTCTGAACAGGGTATTGCCGTGCAACAGACGGCACTCGAAGCCTCAGAAAAATTAGTAGCAGCAGTAAAAGCGAAATATGCCAATGACCTTGCCTCAAGTTTTGATGTCGAGCAGGCAGAGTTGAATACCGCGCACTCGAGGCAGATTGTAAACGACGCTCAGGCTCTGCTTGACCAGGATATGGATAAGCTCAAGGTATTGCTGGGTCTGAACCCTGAAGACCAGGCAGATTTTGACTTTTCCCTGTTGACTGAGCAACAGTCAACTCCGTTAGCTAACGACATTGACGACTTATTGCAGATGGCGCTGAATCACCGTCTGGAAATTATCGCTATGAAGGAGAACAGAGATTATGCTCTGCAGAGGATGGAAATAATCACGCGCCGGATAGGTCCACCGATTGATTTGAGCGTACATTATGCGCTGGTTGGGCAGGGCGATTCGCTGGATGATACCCTGGAAGTCGATGACCGGCGCTTTGGGCTGGGGTTGAACGTATCGACAGACTTCGCACTGGCAACGGAAAAGAATCAGTCAAAGCTGGCGGTACTGGAATATAACCAGGCTGAAAGAAGTTACAAGCACCTTACGACCACGGTAAAAAGTGAGATTCGAAATGCGATCAGGCAGATCGGGCGCTACGAGGAAAAATATCTACTAGCGGAAAAGACGGCAAAGCTCGGGGAAAAGCGCTTTACCCTGGCAGAAAAGAGATATGATGATGGCCAGATAGATGTCATCGAACTGCTGGAAAGCCAGCGGGACCTGGCACAGGCAAGGCAGTCCAGCCTGTCGGCAAATATAGAGTTGTTGCTGGCTCGGCTTAACCTTGACCTGATTAGTGGCCAATTGAGGGATAAATGGCAATTACCGCAAGCAAAAATACTGCAATAAAAGGTGGGCTCGTCCTGCTTGCTGTAGTCGTCGGTGCTACATGGTTTAACTCCGGTAAAGAAAGCGTCGAGAAATCCTTGTTTCAGCAGCCGGTGGTCGCTAGTGCGGACCAGGGGTCATTTGATATTTCAATTATCGAATCGGGCGTTCTTCAAGCGCGGCGTTCCGTCACGCTGGCTTCTGAATTGCCGAGTAACAAGGCCAAAATTGTCTTTCTCATGCCAGAAGGGGCGACTGTCAAACCCGGCGAGGTGATTGTAAAGTTTGACAAGTCGCCATTTATTGAAGATGCCGCAAAGCTATCGGCTGAGATCAATGATGCCAAAGCCGCGCTTGCGCAGGCAGAGGAAGAATTGCAGCTCACCCTGGAACAGACAAAGGCCAATAGCCAGGCGACGCAGCATAATGTTGAAGTTGCCAGGCTCAAACATAACAACCTTAAAGATGCTGAGCTGCCAATTCGAAAAATAAAATCCAGAAATGATCTGCAGGCAGCTGAACAACAGCACCTGCAGGCAGAAAAAAAAGCCAGCTCTATGAAAGAGTTGCTGCAACAGGGATTTACCAAGCGTCGGGAATACGAGCAGGCAAAAGCCGCGATTAGTGCAGCCAGTGCGGAGTTGGAGCTGGCAAGGCAGCAGGATAGTTTATTGAGCGAAATGATAGCCCCTGGCGAGATACGCCAGTCGGAACTGAAACTGGCTGATATGGAGCGAAAGGTTGTCGAGCAAAAGAAACTAGGCCAGTACAAGGTCGCACTAAAAAATGTGGCGATGATTCGTTTAAATCATCGTCTCGAGGTATTAAAAAATTCACTGAAGGCTGCGCAGGCGCAATTGGAAAAAACCATTCTGACAGCGCCAGTTCCGGGGTTTGTTGTTTACCGGACGGTATCGGTGCAGGGTGAAATGCGTAAGGTCCAGGTAGGTGATTCCGTCTGGCAGCACAATGGCTTTATTGTCCTTCCTGATATGTCTGAAATCATTACTGACCTGAAAGTTCGTGAAACAGATATTGCGCAGATTGAAGTAGGGCAGAGTGCATTCATTCGTCCACAGGCCTATCCCAATCTGTCATTAAATGGGCGGGTAGAAACAATCGGTACTCTAGCTACCGGTGAAGATGATGAAATGCCGCGTTTCCAGGTTCGTGTGGCAATTGAAAATGTTAATTCTAAACTAAGGCCCGGTATGACCGTGCGGACACGTATTCAGACTGCACAGTTGAATGATGTCGTTCGTGTTCCTGTGGAAGCAGTATTTTATTCGGGTGACCAGACGGTGAGTTTTTTGTGGAAAATGAATAAAGCCGAAGCTGTTGTCATAGAGACCGGGCCAAGCGATGGTAATTATATAGTCATTACCAGTGGACTGATTGGCGGAGAAAAGTTACTGCTGCATGATCCGCGAGAATCATTGGTAAAAGAGCCTGGCGCGTGATTCAGGCCCATTCCATCGACAAAAGTTATCAACTTTCGGGGCGGCAAGTGCCGGTACTGAAAAATATTTCACTGACGGTCGCCGAGGGAGAGTTTATTGCCATAATGGGCCCTTCCGGCACCGGAAAGTCTACCTTACTAAATGTGCTTGGATGTCTTGATAGCGCCGATGGCGGCAGTTATGTTCTCGATCAGGAAGCTATTTCTGAAATGGATGACAGAACACTGGCTGAGGTCAGGAACCGCAAGCTTGGTTTCGTATTCCAGTCTACAAGTTTTGTCGATTATCTTGATCTGCCGGATAACGTGGCGATGCCCGGGTTTTATTCCGGCATGCCTCGCGGGCAATGTAGACAGCATGCAATAGCCTTATTGAAGCAAGTCGGGCTTGAGCACAGGCTGACACATCTGCCTGGACAGTTGTCGGGAGGAGAAAGTCAGCGCGTCGCAATTGCACGTGCATTGTTTAATCAACCTCGGCTGTTACTGGCGGATGAGCCGACAGGTAATCTGGACAGCAGAAACTCTGCCGATATCGTCAGCTTACTCAAGCAACTAAATTCACAAGGGCTAACCATTGTCCTGATAACACACGATAGAGAAGTCGCAACAGCCGCTGACCGCATTTACCTGATGCAGGACGGTGTTCTCGATAGACAGCACAATGATTAGCCAGAGTTTTTTCAGGTATGTTTTTCCCGCTTTCGACATGTGGAAGATCAGACCCCTGCAGGCGATTTTGAGCATGGCAGGTATTGCTATCGGCATTGCAGGTTTTGTTGTTGTTGTTGCCATGGGGCAGGGTGCCCGGCAGGAATTTGCACGAGCCGTAGGAGCGCTGGGTACCAATACAGTCATTGTCAATAGTACGTCAGAAGATGGACTGCCACAGCTCAATTCGGCGATGTTATTCAGTCTTCAGCGGCTGATGGGGCACGAACTTTCGGCGATGGCACCGGTGCTGCATAAATACACCAACGTCTATATTAACCGCAAACAGCAGCGCGCCCACCTGGTTGGCAGCAATGCCGTTTACCGTGAGGTGTTTTCACTTGGGCTGGTCGATGGCAGGTTTCTCGCGCCCTATGATGTGCATCGACGGCAACGGGTGGCCGTGCTCGGTTATGATGTAGCCATGGCATTATTTTCCACTAGCCGGGTTAGTGGCAGGACACTACGGATTGGCAACGAGTGGTTTACTGTTATAGGTGTTCTCGCTGCCGACAACTTACCCGGTCTCAAACTCTCCAGTCTGCAGGCATCAGATAGTTCGCAGTCAATCTATATCCCGTTGACCGTAATGACACCGAAGGCTGTCAATGACCTGGAATTCAGTCAGTTACTGCTAAAGTTTACCAATGATCTGCGCATCCCGGCTGCGACACCGTTATTACACAGGGTGTTTGGTGCCAGCCAGTTTGAACAACAGAAACTGGAAATGATCGTGCCTTATGAATTGCTTATCAAGAAGAAGCAATTTCAGGCCATGCTCGAAGTTTTTTTGCTCGGTATTTCGACAATTATTCTTGCTGTTGGTGTTGCTGGCGTACTGAATGTAATGCTGGTCAGCGTGAATACGCGGCGTAACGAGATCGGCTTACGCAGGGCAGTGGGCGCTACACGAATCGATATTCTGCAACAATTCATGGTCGAAGGCGTTATCCTTGCCATCATCGGCGGAAGCATCGGCCTGTTTGCAGGCTGGGGGCTTGGTATTGTCGTAGCAAGCTGGTTTGAGCTGCCAATCGTATTTGATCTTAAGACAATCCTGAGCGGGCTTATTATTTCGCTGCTTGCAGGTGTGCTTTCAGCTATCTACCCGGCGATAAAGGCCGCCAGCCTGAAGCCGGTTGAGGCTCTTAGAACATAAATTAGAAATACGTATTACGAAAATGCAGATTTCAATTGACTGTCTGGTTGCCTGAAGGCCAACTGTTGAGGGCTGCCTGTTCGAGTAATTTGATTAGAAGGTCCACTCTGAGGTTCTGGTCTTCGGCTTCCAGCAGGGACTGCTTTTCCTTCGAACTGAATGGGCAGTGCATTGCCAGCACTGTTACCAGTTCCGACATGCTGGCTTCGAGTAATGGTTCAAGATGAATGTTGTCTTCTAGTGTTGGCAGGTATAGAGCAGCCGCATTCAGCAACCTTTGATGTTTGTCTGCATTGGCGTTCTCATCGAAGATATTTCCAGATGGCAGGTAAGCTACTTCAGCGCTTCGATAGAGATGGCCATGGTCATGTTCTTCAACAATATTAAACCGGCACAGGCCATGCAGCGTTACCAGCATACGACCATCACTGGTGTCTTCATGGTGGGTGATTTTCCCGCTGCAGCCGGTCGTGTAAACATGCGTATTCATTTTATTTGTCTGGCTGGATGATGGCTGGATCATGCCTATGATGCAGTTTCCCTCCAATGCATCTTTGAACATCTGCAAGTAGCGTTGTTCAAATATATTCAGTGGCAATATACCCCCGGGGAGTAATAACACACCCTTAAGTGGGAAAATCGGTATATTTTTTGGCAGCCTGATATCGTTCATAGTTGTATTGGCAGATGGTGCATCTACCGAATATAGTGCGTTTGTAGGTATAATTTTAACAGACACACGGGCAACAGAAAAATGGTTGATGAACTTATAGTAGAAACGCTGGGCCAGGGCTTGTTGGATATCACGTCCAGGCTGGTCGCGCTGGTTAAGACCTCCGCCTGTCAGCAAGGCCTTTGCACCGTTTTTGTTACCCATACATCGGCCAGCCTGACAATACAGGAGAATGCCGACCCTTCTGCGCGGCATGACCTGGAAAACTGGCTAAATCGCCTGGTGCCAGAAAATGATAGCTTGTATACCCACACCACAGAAGGCCCTGACGATATGCCGGCGCACATTAAAGCAATTCTGACCAACACCTCCATCAGTATTCCCATCATCAACGGCAGACTGGGTCTGGGTACCTGGCAAGGACTTTACCTTTGGGAGCACCGGCGCTCTGGGCATAGAAGACGTTTGCTGGTTCATGTGGGGAATTGATAGCAGCGGGTTTATCAATGCAGGCGTCAGCCCGTGTTTTTCGGTGCTATAATCCGCCCTCCCTGACAATATGCTTGAAAAGAGAAACCCGATGAAAGATCAAATTAAAGAAAGCCTGCAGGATAACTCTACCTGGATGCGCATCCTTTATATGGCTATTTTTGTGATTATTTTTAACATAGTCGAATTGCTTATAGCCGCGCTGGTGATTTTTCAGCTGCTGGTACTGTTGTTTACCGGCAGCAAGAACCAGCGTTTGCTCGGATTTGGTGCCATGCTTAGTCTGTACGCCTTCAAGATACTCAGGTTCCTGACTTTCAACAGCGAAGACAAGCCTTTCCCGTTTGCTGACTGGGAAAGTGACACCGATCTTCAGAAATCAAACGACGATCAGCCCTAACGCGCTTCACTAATCAAGCGCCATTTATACACTATCACAGGCACTGCTTTAGAGATGGAAGAAAAATACATTCCGCAGAATATTGAACCAGCACTTCAGGCGAAGTGGGATGGTGACAAGGTTTACAAGGTTATTGAAGATCCTCAACGGGAGTCCTTCTACAGTCTGTGTATGTTTCCCTATCCGAGTGGTCGCCTGCATATGGGGCATGTACGAAATTACACCATAGGTGACGTGATTACACGCTACCAGCGCATGCTGGGAAAAAATGTGCTGCAGCCTATGGGCTGGGATGCATTCGGTTTACCGGCTGAGAATGCGGCGATGAAACATGGTGTGCCACCGGGTCAATGGACACATGAGAATATTGACTATATGCGTGATCAGTTGAAGCGACTTGGTTTTGGCTACGACTGGGACCGGGAACTGGCGACCTGTGATCCTGAGTACTACCACTGGGAGCAGTGGCTTTTTACCCGTCTGTTGAAGAAAGGTATGGTCTATAAGCGTACAGCTCCAGTGAACTGGTGCCCGCATGATAAAACTGTGCTGGCCAATGAGCAGGTTATTGATGGCTGCTGCTGGCGTTGTGATACAGCCGTAGAACGCAGAGAAATCCCTCAGTGGTTTATGAGAATTACCGCGTATGCTGATGAGCTTTTGAGTAGTCTGGACGATATGGACGGCTGGCCTGAAGCAGTACGTACCATGCAGCGTAACTGGATTGGACGCTCGCAGGGTGTGGAAATGCAATTTGCTGCGATGCCTGACACATCAGCGCCGAATGAGGAAGACCTCACTGTCTACACTACACGACCGGATACCCTGATGGGAGTGACCTATGTGGCGGTTGCGGCCGAGCACCCATTGGCGTTAAAGGCAGCAGAAAATAACTCGGATTTACAGGCATTTATTGATGAATGCCGCACCACTGAAACTGCCGAAGCTGCAATGGAAACCATGGAAAAGAAAGGCATGGCAACCGGTATCTTTGTCAGTCATCCTGTGAGTGGTGAAGCGATACCGGTCTGGGTGGCCAATTTTGTTTTGATGGGCTACGGTACTGGCGCCGTAATGGCTGTACCCGCTCATGACCAGCGTGATTTCGAATTTGCGACGAAATATGATATTCCAGTAAAGGCCGTTGTTTACCCGACTGCTGGGGATCTGGAGCAACCACTGACTGCTGCGTTTACCGACTACGGTATATTGAAAAACTCGGACCAGTTTGATGGACTGAGTTCAGAGCAGGCCTTTGATGCCATAGCCGATTGGCTGAAAAAAAATGGCAAAGGCGAACGCAAGATCAATTACCGCCTGCGCGACTGGGGTATTTCACGCCAGCGTTACTGGGGTTGCCCTATCCCGGTTATCTATTGTGATAACTGTGGCACGGTTCCGGTGCCTGAGGAGGATTTACCGGTAGTGTTGCCGCTGGATGTTGAACTTGATGGTGCCGGCTCTCCACTCGTCGATCATCCTGACTTTGCTCATGTTAACTGTCCATCCTGTGGTGCTGATGCACACAGGGAAACCGATACCTTCGACACCTTTTTTGAATCCTCCTGGTATCTTGCACGCTTTACCTGTGCCGACCAGAATCAGGCGATGCTTGATGAGCGTGCTGATTACTGGCTGCCTGTCGATCAGTATGTTGGCGGAATCGAGCACGCTATTCTGCATCTGCTCTATGCGCGTTTCTTTCATAAGCTAATGCGTGATGAAGGGCTGGTGCAGGGTGATGAACCTATCAAAAGGCTGCTGACCCAGGGCATGGTGTTGATGGATGGCAGCAAGATGTCGAAGTCCAAGGGTAATACAGTTGATCCGGAATCCCTGATTGAGCGCTATGGTGCGGATACTGTGCGTCTATTTATCATGTTTGCCTCACCACCGCAGATGTCACTGGAGTGGTCTGACGACGGTGTCGAAGGCGCATCACGGTTTCTGCGCCGATTGTGGCGGCAGGTTGCTGAACATGTGGCAGATGGACTCGTAACAGAACCCGCTGCTGCTGGCCTGAGTGAGCAGGGAAAAGTGCTCTATCGCCAGGTACACCTGACGATTAAAAAAGTCACTGATGATATCGAGCGGCGCCTGCAGGTGAATACGGCGATCGCATCAGTGATGGAACTGATGAACGCGGTTGGCCGCTTTACACCGCAGGATGATAATGACCGTGCAGTGGTTCAGCAGGCACTCGAAACAGCCTGTCTGCTATTGTCTCCGGTTGTCCCGCACATCAGTAGTGTGCTGTGGCAGGAACTGGGTCATAGTAGCGATATCATTGATGCAGCCTGGCCCGTTGCTGATGAAGCTGCGATGGTGCAGGATGAAATCCAGTATATCGTCCAGGTAAATGGCAAGCTACGTGACCGCCTTCAGATAGCCGCAGATGCGGATCAGCAAACGATAGAGCAGCTGGCCCAGGATAGTGAGGGTGTGCAGCGACATATCGAAGGAAAGACGGTGCGCAAAATTATTGTCGTGCCAGGGCGGCTGGTAAACATTGTTGTCAGTTAATATAAGTGTTCACAGGTAGACTATCTTCATTACAGGCGCAGTGAGTGTTTTGCCTGCCCGTCATTGTCGGTATACTCGTGGATAAATAAATTTAGATTTTTCCCTGTTAAGGATGTTCGCATGAAACGTATTGTTCTGATCTTTCTATTAATGGCCAGCCTGGTATCGGGTTGTGGATTCCACCTGCGTGGAACCATCATCCTGCCTGATTCAATTCGCACCGTCAGTGTTAAATCCCCTGATGTTAATCTGCGGGATGCTCTTGTAAGCGGTCTTGAAGCTAACAATGTCATCATAGTCAACAGTCCGACTTCAGACAGCGCACAGATCAACATCAGCAAGGCTGAATTTACCCGCGAAGTCAGCACCCTTGACAACCGAGGTAAGTCCACTGGCTATGTGCTGATACTCAGGGCCAGTTATACAGTGGTCGACAGTGCGGGCAAAGAGCTGGTTAATCCTTCGGTGGCTACCGCAAGACGGGATTATAACTTTGATCAGGATCAGCTTCTGTCTGCGACACGTGAAGAAGAACTGCTGCGTGATGAAATGCGTGAAGATGCTGCGCAAAGTATTCTGCGCAAGATGTCCCGTATCAAGTAAGCTGGCATAGATCATAGAGACAGGCTACACCTGTATGCGGATAAATATTGAGCGCCTGTCAGAAGCCGATAATAAACCGCTTGCCCCCGCATGCCTGCTATTTGGCGATGAAGTCCTGTTGCTTGAAGAGGCATGTATAGAACTGCGCCGTAAGGCACAGGAACAGGGGTATACAGAGCGTGTCAGCTTTGTCGCTGAACCGGGCTTCAACTGGGAAGAGCTTTTACAGTCAGGCAGCAGTATGTCCCTGTTTGCTGACAGGCAGTTGATCGAGCTTCGTATGCCTACTGGCAAACCGGGCCAGGCAGGAAGTCGTGTGCTCTGTGAACTGGTAGAGAATCTTCCACAAGACACGATGCTGCTGGTGATTAGTGGCTCAGTTGACAGGGCAGGTCAGAACCAGAAATGGTTCAAGGCGCTTGATAAGGCAGGCGTTATTGCAGAGGCAAAAGAGGTAAGGTTGAACGATTTTCCCGGCTGGGTTGCCAGTCGTCTTCGTCGTAAAGGCTTGTTAGCCGACAGGCAGTCGGTCGCATTGTTGGTGCATTATTTTGAAGGCAACCTGCTTGCAGCAGCCCAGGAGATAGATTTACTGGCACTGAATACTGCTGCAGACTCTGCTGATCCGACTGGGGCAGAGGCGAAGCCTGATGCAAAAAAACAACTGCTTGCATTACAGGCATCGGTATCTGACAACTCACGTTTTTCAGTGTTTAGCTATCTGGATGCCTGTCTTGCTGGTGACTGGCAGCGAACCAGTCGTATTCTCGATGGTCTCAAAGCTGAAAAAGATGAATCGGTTTTTCTTGTGGTGATGCTTAGCAGAGAAGTTAGAAGGCTGGTACAGATAGCGGCTGCCCTTGCCAGCGGCACCAGCAGGAACCAGGTATTCAAGCAGCACCGGATCTGGAACCAGAGGCAGTCTGTCATTGATCAGGCGATAACACGCCATGGTCAGGCTGGCTGGCAGGCAATCCTGCAACAGATAGCAAAGGTTGATAAAATTCTTAAGGGCAGAGCGCAGAGCGAAGGTGGATCGGTGTGGTTCGATATCGAGAAACTTTCAATGATGATATGCGGTCTTAAAACTATTTAAAGCAGCTAAATCAATGAATACACAGTCAGTTGAACAATATATGGAGCAGCTTGGAAAGCAGGCACGGCAGGCCAGCAGGCAAGCCGCTGGCGCAGAAACGGGTGCTAAAAACCGCGCACTGCTTGAAGCAGCAGCTGCCATCGAAGACCAGGCCCGTAGTCTTGTCGAAGAAAATAGCAAAGATCTTGAAGCTGGCAGGTCGAAAGGGCTTGATGCTGCCCTGCTGGACCGACTGGAATTAACAGCAGAACGAATTACCGGAATGGCCGAAGGCCTGCGCCAGGTAGCCTCGTTAGCGGATCCCGTGGGTGAAATCACCAACATGAGCTATCGCCCATCTGGAATTCAGGTCGGGCACATGAGGGTGCCTCTCGGCGTCATAGGTATCATCTATGAAT
>JASJFV010000330.1:0-6859 GCA_033791885.1 Gammaproteobacteria bacterium
ATGGAACGAAACAAGGAACGAATAAATGACTAAGTCTATTCTAGTAACAGGAGGTGCCGGATATATCGGCTCACATACCTGCCATCAACTCGTGGATGCCGGGGAAAAAGTAGTTGTCATTGACAATTTCTATTCCGGCCACCGTTGGGCAGTACCGGAAGAAGCCGTGCTGGTTGAAGGTGATGCGGGCGACATTGAGCTGACTTCACAGCTAATGCGTGAGCATAAAGTTGATACAGTTATCCACTTTGCGGGTCATATCGTGGTCCCTGAGTCAGTCACTGATCCACTGAAATACTACCGAAACAACACTCAAAATTCTCGCAACCTTCTCGAGGCCTGCATTAATAGCGGAGTGAATCAATTTGTCTTCTCATCCACTGCGGCTGTCTACGGCATCCCTGATGAACAACCCGCCACAGAGCAGACGGATACTGCACCGATTAACGCCTATGGCCGCTCTAAACTGATGACTGAATGGATGTTAAAAGACTTGTCAAACCGTCCGGATATTGAGGATGCTTTTCGTTTCACCGCCCTGCGATACTTTAACGTTGCCGGTGCTCGTGCCGACCTGAAAGTCGGCCAGGCAACTCCCGAGGCAACACATTTAATCAAGGTCGCCTGCCAGGCCGCACTGGGTCAACGTGAGTCTATAGAAATATTCGGTACAGATTATCCCACCATTGATGGCACTGGTGTGCGCGATTATATTCATGTTGAGGACCTTGCCTCTGCACATCTGTCGGCTGTAGCAAGGTTAAGGGCCGGGGGCGACTCGCAAATCATTAATTGTGGCTACGGCCAGGGCTATTCGGTACGTGAAGTGATACAAATGGTGAAAAAAGTCAGTGGTGTAGACTTTACCGTTATCGAGTCACCCAGGCGCGCTGGCGACCCACCGGAATTAATCGCCGGCAATGAACTGATACATCAACTACTGGACTGGAAAACTCGCTATCAGGACCTCGAAGTCATTTGCCGTACAGCCTATGAATGGGAAACAAAGTGGGCGAAGATGCAGGAAGAAGCTGGAGCTTAGGACGATCAGAGTTTAATGGAATTATCATGAAAGAATCATACCTGCCTGATGTTATTGACCAGACAAGAATAAAGCGCGTTCTTGTCATCAAACTACGGCATTTCGGTGATGTATTATTGACCTCACCGGTATTTACGGTTCTTGATAATCAGATTCCTGGTGTTGAAATCGATGCACTGGTTTATTCTGAAACATCCTCCATGCTGGCTGATCACCCGGCCCTAAGCCAACTGCACTGCATTGACAGAAACTGGAAAAAACAAAACATCAGATCACAATGGCAGCATGAACGTCAGCTGTTAAAAAACCTTCGCAGCCGTGATTATGATCTGATCATCCATCTAACGGAACATGCACGAGGGGCGCGCCTGGTGCGCCGACTTAAACCCACTTATGCCGTCGCACAATCCTATCCGGGAAAACGTGGACGCTGGTGGAGGAAAAGCTTCACACACACCTATCGGATCCCATCCAGACCTCGTCATATGGTTGAAGTCCACCTCGATGCATTACGTCGTCTCGGCATTTATCCTTCCACTGAAGGCCGGCGACTAGTGCTAATGCCCGGTACTGATGCAGAATCCAAAGCCACTGAACTAATGCAAAAGCATGACCTGAAGCAGGGTAGCTACTTACTGATTCATCCGACTTCCCGCTGGATGTTCAAAGGCTGGTCAAGACAAGGCTTTGCGGAAGTCATACAACAACTGCATAACCTGGGACATAAGTTAGTCCTTACTTCTTCACCAGATACTGCAGAGCTTGGTGTCATTCAGCAAATCATGGCTGATGTCGGAGAGCTGCCAGTTGTGAACCTGGCAGGCCAGCTGAGTCTCAAGGAACTGGCCGCCATGATTGACCGCGCCAGTTGCTTCATCGGCCTCGATTCCGTTCCGATGCACATAGCAGCAGCCATGAACACACCCTGTATCGCTTTATTCGGACCCAGCGATGAAAAGACCTGGGGACCCTGGGATGTCCGGCATAAGGTATTAACGAAATCTTATTCCTGCCGGCCCTGTGGTCTTGATGGCTGTGGAAATGGAAAACTGAGTGATTGCCTGATGACGATCGAAAGTAAAGAAGTGATTACAGCGGTAGAGGAAATTCTTTGCTGATTGTCTTGTTACTGCACAGGCGAATCGCTCATTGTCGCTTCTATCAGGGCCACAGTTTCTCTGGCGTTCCGTTCTATTGAGAACTCTTTTACAGTGTTTCTATTGAGATTCTTTATCGTCACCAGGTAATCCGGTTCATCAAGTAAACGACGCATTAAAGGAAGAATCTTTTCATCTGAGCCATGATCCATTATTAGTTCACTCTGCAAAATTTCAGCCGCGCCATTTTGACGCGTTGTAATCACTGCATTACCACCTCTCATGGCTTCCAATACGACATTACTAAAGGGCTCATAGCGGGTTGGTAGAAGCAGGATATCACTGTCGATATAGTAGCGGTCAATATCGCTTACCGGCCCGGTAAACTTCACCTTATCAGCCAGTCCCAGCTGCTCACTCAATGCAATATAGCTCTGCATATTTTTTTCTTTACCGACAATAATGGCGAAAAAATTGCGTTCTAATTTTGCCAGCAAGTAGAGCATTTCCGAGACACCTTTGCGTTCAAATCCTGATCCGACAAACAGGATAACAGGGGATACAGAATCAATAGATAATTCCTTCCTGACAGAACCGGCAGGTGATCCATCAACATCCAGTTCAACGCCGGAATAAATCACACTAATTTTTCCGCTGTCTATCTTGTAATGCTGGATAATCTCTTCCTTAACCATTTCTGAATTAGCAATAATTTTCCGTGCATTTCTAAAACAGCGTCGCTCAAGGTATAGGTAGACGGGATTCAGCAGGTTAAAACTATTTCTCTTGCTTAGCAGGAACTCCCTGTGAACACCATCTCCTGCGCGGTAGATATCCGGGCAGCTAATTCGTTCAAGTGAAAAATAGAATCGCGTCCCTTTCTGCATACAAACACTGATATTGAATAGCAGTGCACGGATAAAAGATGGCAGGAACTTTGGTAGTCGCGAATTTACGACCCTGTGACTATAACCCTGATCGGCCAGTTCATTTGATAAGCGTGCAAGGTATTTCTCCGCTCCACCATACGGTGTACGGTTTCTACGAATGAAAAAAATCTCTGTTCTAAATTCGCTCATTTAGCTGAAAACTTTAATATATTGTACAACTGGATGATCTATATTTTTGATGTAGTATAGGTGCTGTAGCTGTTGTAATACTAATTTACAAACAAAGACACTGACAGGATTATGGTCAGGAACTGAAATGAACAGCATATCAAAGGATGACGGGATCATTACAGTCCTGTTGTTGCGACTGCAACGACACAGGCTACCCCATGTATTTGCCTTACACAAAAAAGTTTTAAATGGTGAGCTGCTGGATGATTATGATATTAGTTTTCTTGATACCGTCTACTGCGAAGCAAAAAGCTGTCATAGCTTCTGCCGGAATCACCCGGAATACAATGATCTCTTTTCGCGGGTTACGCATTTTTATAATGAGATAGCAACAACGGCACTGAAAAACGAAAAGCAGCAACACTCCAGGCATTGAGCAGTCAATTTAATATCAACTGTTTTCAAGGTACCACTTCGCCGCTTCATCTAGCCCCGCACGAACTGAATATTCCGGCGTATAGCCGAGTAACTGCTCAGATTTACTGATATCCGCCAGAGAATGCCGCACATCGCCTGCGCGGAAATCCCGGTAGACAGGTTCGTTGCTGCTACAGCCCGGGTGTACTGAAGCCACACGCTCCCGGATCAGCTGATAGAGTTCGTTAAGTGTTGTTCTTTGACCGAAAGCAACATTGTAAACCTGGTCGGTCGCTGCTTCATTCCTGACCGTTGCTGCGAGCAGGTTTGCCTGAACGCAGTTATCGATGTAGCAAAAATCCCGGCTAGTCTCTCCATCGCCATTGATAAAGGTATCCTCGTCTTTAATTAGGCCGGCAAACCACTTTGGCATCACAGCTGCATAGGCGCCTTCCGGATCCTGGCGGCGACCGAAGATATTGAAATAACGCAGACCTATCGATTTAAACCCATAGGTTCTGTTAAACACACTGGCATACAGTTCGTTGACCAGTTTAGTTACCGCGTAAGGTGACAGGGGATTTCCAATGGTGTCTTCCTGTTTGGGAAGCCCTGGATGATCACCATAGGTTGAACTTGATGCCGCATAGACGAATCGCTTCACACCGGAATCTTTTGCAGCAACCAGCATATTTAGAAAGCCGGATATGTTGTTTGCATTGGTAGTCAGTGGGTCTTCTATTGATCGTGGCACCGATCCTAATGCTGCCTGGTGTAAAACATAATCAACCCCCTTGCAGGCCTGCATACAGCCATCGGCGTCGCGAATGTCCATGTTAAGAAATCTAAAGCCCTGCCACTGTTTCACAGATACAAGAGATTCTACCGCATCCAGGTTATGCTGGTGCCCGGTAGAAAAATTATCGATACCGACAACATTCTGGTCCAGCAGCAACAGGGTCTCAAGCAGATTGGAACCGATAAATCCTGCAACACCGGTAATCAACCAGGTACCTGGCTTGGTTTGTAAATCCTGTTTTAGCGTTTCGTATGCAGTCATCGGGTGCCTCGAATAAATCTGTACGGTTCATGATGGTTTGCAAGGTGTCCGTTCATGAACATCCAGTTGCCCTACAGCCTGCCATCTGTCTGCTCTGCGGGAAACATGTATTTGATATCAAATAACACATGCTCTGGCTTGCCAAATTTACGAATAGTGCCGACTCCCAAGTCAATAAACTCTTGATGTGAGACAGCCAGGACAATGGCATCATAGCTATTCTCCACGGGCTCGCTCAGCGGCCTGAAGCGATAGACTTCGCTTGCTTCATCAGCATCCACCCAGGGGTCATATACATCTACATTGGCATGCTGATCGATAAAGTTATTAATGATGTCGATAACACGGGTATTGCGCAGATCAGGGCAATTCTCTTTGAACGTAAGGCCCATAATCAGGATTTTTGAATCAACTATATGTATCCTGTTCTGTGTCATGATACGGGTAATCTGGTCAACTACATAGCTACCCATATCATCATTTATACGTCGCCCCGCAAGGATCATTTCCGGGTGATAGCCTATTTCTGTAGCCTTGTGCGTCAGGTAGTAAGGGTCAACACCGATACAATGACCACCAACCAGCCCGGGACGAAAAGGAAGAAAATTCCACTTGGTTCCTGCTGCCTTGAGAACCTCTTCAGTATCTATATTCATCTTTTTGAAAATCATTGCCAGTTCATTAATCAAGGCGATATTGACATCACGTTGAGTATTTTCAATCACCTTCGCCGCTTCGGCAACTTTTACGCTGCTGGCCTTGTAGGTGCCTGCCGTAATTATGGATTTATACAGATCATCGACAAAGTCAGCCGTTGCTGGAGTAGACCCGGATGTCACTTTTTGAATACTGGTTACGCCGTGCTCTTTGTCACCAGGGTTAATTCGTTCCGGGCTGTAGCCGACAAAAAAGTCGCGGTTAAATTCAAGACCGGATTGTGTCGCCAATATTGGTACACAGACTTCTTCTGTTGCACCCGGATATACGGTTGATTCATAGATAACGACGTCATTGCGGGAAAGAAAACGCCCGATAAGTTCACTGGCCTTGCGCAAGGGTGTTAGATCTGGATTTTTATACTTGTCTATGGGAGTCGGCACGGTAACGATATAGACATTTGCTTCAACAAGATCTTCAGCATTTGCTGTATAACGAAGTTTGGAAGCCGATTTCAGGCCTTCTTCATCAACTTCCAGCGTCTTGTCGTGACCCGCAGCCAACTCCTTTATCCTGCTGTAATCAATATCAAAACCAATGGTGTTTATATGCTTACCGAATTCTACGGCCAACGGCAGTCCGACGTAGCCGAGGCCAATAACGGCGATGGTGGGTGTTTTCGAATTCATTAAAATGTCCAGAATTAATAAGAGGTGCCCTTAAGGAGCCTTTGATTATATATTTACCCGCTAATTATAGCAGTAGATACCAAATCTGCCAGAGTGGTTGTTTATGCCGTATACAAGCGTAAAATGCGCTAAACCTTCTTTCTGGAGCTCTGAATGCCTTACCCCTTTCACTATTGTATTGAATATTCAATCTAAACAATATGCTGATCTAGATGAAAATTATCCACACAGAGTCCTCGCTAGGCTATGGCGGACAGGAAATGCGCATTGTCAAAGAAGCTCAGGGGATGTGTGAGCTAGGCCACGAGGTCTCTTTGCTGTGCCCGGAAGAAGCGCAGATAGGCAAGCTGGCAAAAGATCATGGGCTGACAGTACACATTCTCCCTATTGGCAAAAAACGCCTCAGCGCGGTTTTTTCACTTTCCCGCTGGCTGAGAGAAAACCCGCAGGACGTTATTAATACCCATAGCTCAACCGATAGCTGGTTAGTGGCACTGGCTACACTCATGATGTCAAAACGACCTGCAATAGTTCGCACCCGGCATATCTCAGCACCGATCACCGACAACCTGTCATCCCGCTGGCTGTATACAAAATCCTGCGACCATATTGTGACTACAGGGGAAAAGCTGCGCCAGACACTCATTGAAGTCAACGGTTATCCAGCTGAACACATCACGTCAGTCCGTACAGGAATTGATCTTAATTATTTTCGTGCGGACGATAAAGACCAGGTACGCAGTCATCTCGGTATTGATAAGGATGCTTTCATAATTGGAATTGTTGCAACGTTGCGAAGCTGGAAAGGTCATCGTTACCTGATCAGTGCTTTCAGT
>JASJFV010000331.1:0-4696 GCA_033791885.1 Gammaproteobacteria bacterium
ATATATACCTTCTGGCTGGATTTCATTAATTTTTGGCTTGTCGCCAATCATAACCGGCTTGCTGATGTTCGCTGTACATGGTGAGAATCAATTCACTAAAGATAAGCTGTTTGGTCTATTTCTTGGCCTGGGGGGCCTTGCTGTGATTTTCACCACCGGCTTTGCACTCAGCGCACAAGCATTGATGGGGCTGCTTGCTGTATTGCTATCAACCGTCATCTATTCACTAACAGCAATTAAAGTTAAGCAGCATGGCGATGGTATATCTGCATTGACAGTTACCGCTATCGGGCTCATGTTTGCTGTGCCTGTTTATAGCGCTAGCTGGTATTTTATCGATGGAGAGCTACCGGAAACTATTGCCTCACGGGCAGGGATGTCCATTATTTACCTGGCATTATTCGGTTCAGTGATCGGTTTTGCCCTGTTTTTTTATATTCTTAAACATGTCAGTGCATCGCGAGTATCTTTAATTACGCTGGTGACGCCGGTAACGGCGCTTATGCTGGGTAGATACTTGAACAGTGAACCGCTTACATTTGGAGTAGTGGTCGGCGCACTGATGATACTGGCAGGGCTTGCATCATATGAGTTTGGCATTCTTGCCCTTCGTACAAGAACAGGCTAACTTGTATATTAAATTTCGTAACTGAATATAAACTTGTCAATGAGATATATCTCTACCTGATATTTGCTGCAGCACAGGATGTATGAGGGCTTTAATGTTTGTTTTATTATATGAGTCATTCTATGTTGCAACTGCGTCAGTGATGAATGATGAGTGATGAACGAAGGAAGCCTGGATTTAATCTATGCAGGACTTAACCATGAAGAAGAACTTCCGGTACAATCAATGATAATAATTTCTTTGAAATGACGAAGATCTTTGCCGGGTGAGATTTGCTGCTGAGGCTAATCAATAATTTCTTGACACCCGGGTAGATAGAAAAATGATAATTCAATAAATATGGCTATACGTCAAAACCTGTTTGAGTCAGTTGTAAAGGTATACTACAGTCTGTAATGAGTGTATTCCCGAGGCATATATGAGTCAATTTTCAAGGAAGAAGCGATCAATTCAATATACATTCATGAGTATATTGATCCCCGCTCTCACTATTACGCTTATTCTTGTCGGCGTACTGATTGGTTTATTTGCTTACAAGGAAACTCAACAAAATACAGCAACATCACAGGAATCATTCATTTCATTAGTTGAACAGGTTTTGTCTAAAGACCTGAAGAATTTTGACCCGACCCGCGCTGCTGAATTCCTCAAGATGGCTAGCCATGGGAATAATGTCCAGTTCATTGAGTTGAGTGATCAATCAGGAAATATTCTTGCCAAAATTGGGCAACCATCGAAGCAGGAGGAAGTTGTATCAAAGGTGATCAAATCTGGTGAGCGTGATGATGAAATCAAAACCGGTGTTATACGCTATCAGTTCGCATCAAAAAACTACAAAGAGACTGTGCTTGCTGAGGTAATTAAAGTAGCACTGCTGCTAATAATCGCACTTATTGTAATTACAGTTGTAACGTATCTTGTTTACCGGCGCCATATTCATGCGCCAATTTACCATATTATGAAGACCCTGCTTGCCTATGGTAAAGGCGATAATCAGGCGCATGTGGATTGGGATACCAATGATGAATTTGGTACCCTGGCAACAGCAATAAACGCTATGCAGTACTCACTTAGAAATAACCAGCGCATACTGGTGGATAGTGCATTACGCTATCAAGATCTCTATAACAAAACACCTGCTCTTTTATTCTCGATGAATACAGATGGGACCATCACTGATGCAAGTGTCTATTTTTTAAATAAATTGAGATACAAAAAGTCCGAACTGATTGGGCTTTCTATGTCTGATATGGTTTGTGAAAACTTCCCCGGTGCAGGGTCGGAAATTGCGGATAGGCTAGAAAATGGTGGGCGGTTGATAAACTTCCAGACCTGTATCAGGACAAGCTCTGGAGATAAGATCGATGTATTAATAAACACTATCTCCCTGCCATCTCCACCAGATGTACACTCATCTGATACAAGTTTGTGTGTAATGACAGACATCAGCAAGCAGGTACATGCACAGGATACTGTTTTCAGGCAGGCTAACTATGATGTTGTCACCGACCTGCCTAATCGATTTTTTTTCACCACCCGCTTTCGTTCACTACTAGATGCTGCTCAGAGAGCTCAGAATCCGGTGACGGTGATTTTTATAGATCTAGACCGATTTAAATGGGTCAATGATACCTTTGGTCATAGTGTAGGCGATGCTTTACTTGCAGAAGCTGGTTCCCGAATTAGAAATGCGGTTGAGGAGCGGGCGCTGGTTTGTCGGTTTGGTGGTGATGAATTTATTGTGGCATTGCATCAGTCACACGATGCAGTTGAACAATCAAAGATAACAGAGTTTCTCCTGCAAGATTTAGCGGAACCGTTTCGCATCTTGCAGCATGAAATTCGCCTTTCAGCCAGTATAGGAATTTCGTCATTTCCACAGGATGGGGTAAACCCTGATGAATTGATCGGTGCAGCCGATACCGCCATGTACCATGCCAAAAACCGGGGTGGTGATGCTTATGAGTATTATGAAGGTGATATGCATGAGCGGATAGAAAGACAGCTACAGCTTGATCATGTACTTCGAAAAGGAATAGAGGAAGAAAGGTTCTCTCTAGTTTTTCAGCCTATCGTTGATTTGAAAAGTAAGTCCAGTCAGCTGTTCGAAGTATTGTTACGTTTTTCACATCCGGATTTTCCAAATATCTCGCCCGCAGACTTTATACCGCTGGCTGAAACAACGGGTCTGATTCGTCCTATTGGCCAGTTTGTTATACGAAATGCCCTGATGCACCTGCACGCGATGGATAACCAGGGTGATACCCGCTTCAGTCTGACTATTAACCTGTCGCCGCGTCAGTTACAGGATGAAACTTTCGTCGACTTTCTACGCGATCAGCTGCTGTATTTTCATATAGATCCCGGGAGAATTATTCTTGAAATTACAGAAAACAGCTTGATGGAAAACAATATCCGCAATGAGAAAAAGCTCGAAGAGATACGTCAGGTGGGATGTCTTATTGCCATTGATGATTTTGGTACGGGTTTCTCATCACTGAGTTACCTGAGAAGATTTGCAGTTGATATTCTGAAGATTGACCAGGCGTTCATTCAGCGTGTACCGAATGATGAGGCCGACAGTAACCTGATTAGAGGTATCATAAACATGTCCAGGGAGATGGGTATTGCTGTGATAGCAGAAGGAGTCGAAAAGAAAAATCAGTACGATTTTCTGGTTGAAAATGGCTGTGACATGGCGCAGGGCTATTACTTCAGCAGGCCGGTAAAGGTAGAGCTGATACACGATAATATGATCAACATTTAGTTAGTCGGCTTTCTACGCTATACGAACTAAAAATTTTCATCGAACAGACGGTTTCATTCTTCTGCTGTTGGCAATAACTCTGAAGAGTTTTCGTGATAGCCGATTATTCTGCAGCACCCTCAAGTACATGATTTGCCCATAATCCCGTCATGTATTCTGATAACCTGTTTTGTGACTGGCGGGCTTCGAGGTTATCCAGGTCTATCCAGGAAAGCGGCTGATCCTGCTTGGCACAGGAGAACACTGCACGGGTGCGCTTACCTGTTTCAGGATCGATTTGCCACTGCAGGCATTGCCCGCAGACTCCTTTCATCATGCATTGCATCGGACTGCCAACTGTTCCGGTAGCACGGACATTTTTTTTGAATACCGGCTTGAGGTCTTCCTTCAGTGATTCTTGCATAGCCTTTAAAAGACCCGTAGAACCCATAATCATTATTTCATCTACCTCTGACAGGTTGATTAGATCTTTTTCACTGCCAGTAACAATTTTGCCGTTATCGTAGTCTTTGATCAGTTCTATAATGTTACCTTGATTAACACTGACATCCTGCGTACGCCTGCATTCTATGAGTGAATCAGTAGTGCTGGCCCAGACGATCTGGTCTGCACAATGTTCCAGTTCGTCTTTGAAATAAATGTCATCCTGACAGCGAAATGAAGCGAAAAAGAGCACGCGGTTTCCCGCTGCACGCAGGGCTTTCCCAAGGTCTATCATCACGGCAGCACCCCAGGCACCCGCTATCACGAGGACAGTCCTTTGCTGTCCCAGTTTGGCTGGCGCACCGGTTGGGCCCATCAGTACCAGGGGATCACCAGGCTGCAACTGTTCGGCAATTCGTGCATTGGCGCCAAAGCGCAGCAGCAGCAGGCGCACACAATCGCCTTCAACACCGGCGCCGCTGACCGTTTGTAATGGTATTTGCAAGCGGGTATTGGCAACAACACGGCTGTGTTTTTCAAAAGTTTGCAGGCGGAAGAACTGTCCCGGCTTGAAATTTTTTGCAGCCATTGGTGCTCTGACCCACATTTCAACGACGGCGGGATGGCTGGAATTTATTCGCTCTACCGTTGCTGAAAGCTTTTGTTGAAAGTTTGAAGTAAAGTGGTTAGCTTCGCTGCGTTTTGGGTCTTCCGGCTGCTGATCGAGTAATTTGATAATTTCGGGGTATGTTCGCTGGCTTGAAGCAATGGCTTTTACCACGCTGCCATGGAATACAGGGTGTGTGTCACCGATGAAACTAATGCGTTTGTCCTGGTGAGCATGCGAGGTAAATGGGCCGAACTCATCCGCTTTACAG
>JASJFV010000332.1:0-4732 GCA_033791885.1 Gammaproteobacteria bacterium
ATAGCAAATGGCCCAGGTAGAAAGTGATTGCAAGTATGCCCAGGCGAGTGCGAAGCGATTTGAGTATTTTATTGTCTATATCCTTGTGCAGGCCTAGCGTAGGTAAGGCAGTAAAAAGAAAATAAATCAGTGCAAAAGTGAGTATCAACAGTGGAAGGTCGTCGGTAAGGATTGTGATTAAAGGCGTTGGTACCTGATCAAAAGTCTCGACTGCCATAAAGGTTGCGAGGCTAACGCTGACCAGCAGAGGCAGAACATATCTGCGTATTGTCATCATCAATGATGCTATAAACCTTCTCCCGGTATCTGCGTCTCCAAGATGCTGGTTTTGCCAGCGGCTCATTTGCTTGCTGCCCCAGCGAGAAAGTACCGATCGAAGGTACAGGCCTATGGCAGTAGTAATGACCAGAATGCTCAGTAGCATGATTATCTGGCTTGTATTGAGGACCTTAACTTCACTCTTTGAACTGACTAATTTCGCTAAACGTGTTTCTGAATAATCGGTTACCGAAAGAATCTTATTGAGAACAACCAGAATGTTGTCGCCGCGGGCGAAAGATATTTTTTGCAGGTTATCCTTTCTGAATTGACCGATATTCTTTATCGCAGCATCACTACGGACCTGTATAGCTTTACATGTGGATAAACTATTATTCAGGTCCTGCTCTTCAGTATCCAGAGATTGCCGGGTAAAAGCAGAATCCGCTGATTCGTCGGCAGAAGCCTCACCTAATTTAGCTTGCTGGTCCTCATTTTCCTTGAGTCTTTCAGTCGTTTCTGTAACGCATTTATTCGACCACGCAATATAGGCAGGAAGCTTTTTGAGGTATTCATCAATATGTTCGAGCAGGAACCGCTTATCCACAATTTCCGCTTCAATTTTGTAAAGGTCAGCACTGACGTTTTCTTTAGTGAGCTCAACTTCAAGCTCATCTGCCAGGCATAGTGTGACCTGAAACGACATGGCTAATAACAACAGGATTCTACGTAACATTTTATTTTTCGGATTTTTAACTTTTACGAATTGATATTTTTGGCATGTGAACCTGGCAAGGGTTTGATGGTTGCCAGACTACCGTAACCAACAGGAGCTTGTAAACATAGCGAGATAAGTTTGCTGTAAAGCAGTCAGGTTTAGCTACAATAATGTACACTCTTGCTAATCAGGGAAATGCCTTGTTTCCATATCTGCGCGGCAGCAATCCTGACAGGCGACTGCTTAACAGCTGTGATCGGTTGTCAAATGATTCTGCTATCGAGATTGTATATAAAAGCGTAAATTATCTGAAATAGAATAACAGCAAACATTACTGGAGAATCTATGATTATTGGTACCCCCCTGTCCCCCGGTGCAACAAAAGTGATGCTGCTGGGTAGTGGCGAGCTAGGAAAAGAAGTCATTATTTCACTGCAGCGCCTGGGAGTGGAAGTGATAGCCGTTGACCGCTATGAAAATGCACCGGGCCACCAGGTGGCGCATCGTTTTCATGTCATCAACATGGCAGATGCCAGTGCCCTGCGTGGAATAGTCGAACTGGAAAAACCTGATTACATCATTCCCGAAATTGAAGCGATTGCCACTGATGAACTGGCTGCGATTGAATCTGCTGGTATTGCAACAGTTATTCCAACAGCCCGTGCGACCCAGCTGACGATGAATAGAGAGGGTATTCGTCGACTTGCAGCAGAACAACTGGGCTTGGCAACATCAAATTATGCCTTTGCTGAATCTTTGTCAGAACTGACCAGTGCTATTGAGGGTGAGATCGGATTTCCCGGCATAGTCAAGCCAGTAATGTCATCATCGGGGAAAGGCCAGTCATTGATAAAAGGCCCGGAGGATATACAGAAAGCCTGGGATTATGCGATCAGTGGGGGAAGGGTAGAAACCAGCCGCATTATTGTTGAAGAAAAAATCGAGTTCGATTATGAAATTACTTTGCTGACAGTACGTGCACTGAATTCAGATGGTGATGTAGAAACAGTATTCTGCGAACCAATAGGACACATACAGCGCAATGGAGACTATGTTGAAAGCTGGCAGCCTCAGGCAATGAGTGAGCTTGCTATTGCCAAAGCGCGAGAAATGGCCAGAGCTGTTACCGATAACCTCGGCGGCCGCGGGCTTTTTGGTGTCGAATTATTTATCCGCGGTGAAGATGTCTATTTCAGTGAGGTCAGCCCACGTCCTCATGATACCGGTATGGTAACCATGGCCAGCCAGCCACAGAATGAATTTGAACTGCATGCACGGGCGATACTTGGCCTGCCGGTATCAACGGCGTTGCGCTCACCAGCGGCCAGTGCCGTGATCTATGGTGGAATGGAAGAGCAGGGGATAGCCTTTGATGGCATCGAACAGGCAATGTCTGTGCCGCAAACGGATATTCGCCTTTTCGGCAAGCCGGAATCTTTTATCCGGCGACGCATGGGGGTGGTATTAGCCTATGCTGATAATGTTGAAACGGCCCGGGATAATGCCAGGAAAGCGGCATCCCTGGTTAAGCCGGTTAAGCTTGCTGTGTGATGCTACAAATCGTGATGTACTAAGGAAGTGTGATACAGATAGCTGCGCCCACTCGATTTAGCCTGGTAAAGGTTGTTCTCACAACGCTTTTACCCATTGCTGCTGGTTATCTCTCTGGTTACATAGAAGCTTGATGTCAATTGTTGTCCGGGGCTTTCTCCGGCTCAGGTTTGGTTGCCGGTGCTGCATACCAGCTATCCGGCGGTACGACCTTCGGTTCAGGAGTATCCGCAATATAATTCGGGGTCATGATCTGTACATTATTTTCATTAAAGACATCCTGGATATTACGGTGAAGCGCGCTGTACTTACTGGCAATTCCATTATCGTCATCGCAGTAGACATTAATCTCGTAGGTAACAGAAAAATCGGTCAAAGCCTTTTGCAGTACAAATGGAGCAGGTTTTTTCAACAACCCGTCAGTGCGGTCTGCGGCTTCCAGTAGTATGGCCTCAACCTGGCGCCAGGGCACTTCATAACCTATGCCAACAGTTGTATGCAAAATAAGCCCCTGTTCCCTGGCGAGTGCCGAATAGTTAATGACTTCGCTGTTAAGGATGGTTGAATTCGGCATGACAATTTTTTCATTTTTTAGTGACCGCAGGTTTGTCACCAGCAGACGTATTTCAGTTACCTCACCGATTGTTTCACCAATCTTCACCTTGTCACCCAGTTTGAATGCACGGCGATAGGTCATGGTATACCCCGCAATGACATTTGAAATGACTGATGTTGAACCCAGTGATAGCAGCACACCAAGGAACAGCGAGATGCCTTTAAAGGCTTCTGAACTGGATCCGGGGATGTAGGGGTAGGCAATGACTACGGCAAAGATGATGATGACAATACGTGCAATACGGTATGTTGGCCATGCCCAATCAGCTTCAAAGCGCTGCAGGCGGAGGCTTTGGCGATTGACGGCATCGAAGAAATTGTATGTCAGCTTCAGAATGTAACGTGTGAAGAGAAGCAGGATAACCAGGAAAAACAGGCTTGGCAGATAGTCGAGTATACTCATGCCCATCGTCTTCAGTGGGTTGAGGACCAGCTCAAGCAGCCTGCCTGAGATATATCTTGTCCACGGGAACAGGTTTAGGACTAAGGTCAGGAAAAAGTAAATAACTATTAAGATTAACAGAGTCTTGATGATGCTTAGCAGAGTCCGCAGTACACGCCAGAGTTGTTCCGACTGTACGAGGCGCATGGATTTAGCTTCGATCTTTTTAACGCGGCGTTTGAAGCTTCTTTCAATTAACTTATCGAGGCGTCGGAAAATCCAGAGAAAGACTACCAGAATGACGAAAAGCGCGGCCGTTCGGGCCAGTGCCAGCATGATGTTTTTCTTGATCCTGGAGGATGATCGGTCATGCCGGTAGGATTGAATGACTTCACGGATTTTGATTGCAAATACTTCAGCGGTAATCTGTCGATTATCGATGCCCTGTACTTCCCCATCGAAATCGAATACAGACAAGATATACTGATCGCCCAGAGATATTTCCGTACGTTTAACATCAGGCTTATCGACTGCAGTAATCATTGCCGGATCTTTACTTGCATCCGCCGCTATCGCCTTCACAGTATCGGCTATTTCTCCCGCACGTCGCCGCGCTGGGTATGCCCGAATGCCGGGCACATCGAACACCACAGCACCATTTACTATGACTGGTGCTGTATCTACTGAATGTGGCGATGATTGTCTGTTTCCAGACGATTGAGCGATATTATCGGCGAATGCCGCGCTGAATAGGAAAGTGAGCAGAAGTAAGAGCAGCCATTGCCCTGACTTGATGAAGAGAGGTGATGCATTCGTTTCGGTAGTCATATGAACAACCACGCTAATTTATTGTTATGCGATACCCGTCCTTTCCCTGACCAATGTCGATGTAGTGTTATGCATCCCAACTGTAATCAAATTCAGAAGAATCGATTAAACATGGAACGCATCTGATTACCTTAAAGGCTTAAGCTTCTGAGTAATGATCCTTAGCAAGTAATATATCGTAACTAATATCCTATTCCGCCTGATTGTGTTTTGTCAACGCTCGAGAATTTCGTCCACCTGTTCCTGTGTAAGTACCTGAGCTTCATAGTTTCCTTCACCGATGAGTTTCTCGATATTCTTAACATAGGCTCTCAGGTGACTTTCAGATCCTTCAAGTAAATTCCCGTAAAGACGAAGGATATCTGGCTGATCTGTATAGA